>JAFWDX010000199.1 GCA_017515945.1 Blautia sp.
AATAAACGACAAACTACATGAACATAACTCACTGTACAACAGAATTGAGCACATCCAATATGAAAAACGATAAGAGAGCGGGGGCGCGGATGAGATCGGCATTCTGGGAGAAAACTTCAACACGATGTCGGAGAAGCTGGAGAGCGCGATCGGAGAGCTGAAGACGGCAAACGCCCGGCTGGAGAAGGATATCGAAGAAAAAACGCAGATCGATGAGATGCGGCGGGAGTTTCTGGCGAGTGTCTCGCATGAACTGAAAACCCCGATCGCCCTGATCCAGGGATATGCGGAAGGCCTGCGGGATAATGTCAATGACGATCCGGAAAGCCGGGAGTTTTACTGCGATGTGATCATGGACGAGTCGGAAAAGATGAACCGGATGGTCCGCCAGCTGCTGACGCTGAACCAGCTGGAATCCGGAGACGACAGGCTGCAGTTCGAGCGCTTTGATCTGTATGCGCTGATCCGCGGCGTGCTGCAGGCGGCTGCACTGCTCATCGGACAGTCTGAGGCAAAGATTGTGTTCGAGGCGGAGGGAAAGCTGCCGGTCTGGGGCGACGAGTTCAAGATCGAAGAGGTTGTCACAAACTACCTGACGAATGCGCTGCACCATCTGGAAGGGGAGCGCATCGTCCGGATCAGCTGCCGCCGGGAGGACGGGAAGGTTGTCACGGAAGTGTACAACAGCGGAAAACCCATCCCGGAGGATGAGCTGGAAAAGATCTGGCTGAAGTTTTATAAGGTGGACAAGGCCCGGACGAGGGCATATGGCGGCAGCGGCATCGGTCTGTCTATCGTAAAGGCAGTCATGGATGCGCATGGCCAGACCTGCGGCGTGCGAAATGCCGCGGATGGCGTTGTCTTTTACTTTACGCTGGACGGTGCATCTGCAGAAGGAGATGGCGGTCAGGCGTGCCACTCCTGATAGGCAAGGGTGAGCGCATCCTCCTTCGCCGGGTCGATGCGCCGGAGCTGATTTGTGATTTCGGCTGCCAGCTGGTTCCGGGTACAGGTGGCCATCAGTGAGGTGGCCCGCCCGCGCAGGCTGTCCGGAAAGACTTCTGTCGTCAGGTTCAGTCCGACGCCGATGACCAGCCCGGTGATGCGTTCGGATTCCAGATCCTCGGAAAAGGCCTCACTCAGGATGCCGCCCGCCTTCTGGCCGTCAAGGTACAGATCGTTGACCTTCCGGATCTGCAGGCGGATGCCGGTAAGCTGCAGAACGGCTTCGCAGACGGCAACACCGGCTGCCCGGGAAAACTGCGGCATCTGACTGATGCCGGCTTCCGGCCGCAGCAGAAGAGAGTAGTACAGGCCGGTTCTTGCCGGTGAGAAGAAGGTTCTTCCTTCGCGGCCCCGGCCATGGCTCTGCGTTTCGCTCAGCACCAGAACCTCTCCCTGAAAGCCGCTGTTCACCATGCGGCGGATTTCCGTATTGGTTGAATCGATGGTCGTGAAAACCCGGATGTCGATGCTTCCGGAATCTTCGTCCAGGAGGGAACGGATCTCATCGGCATTCAGAATATCGCTCCCTGCCTCCAGGACATACCCCTTCCGCCCTGCAGCGGCAATCGGATATCCGTTTTTCTGCAGGGTTCGTATGGCTTTCCAGATGGCATTGCGGGACACGCCGTAGCGGTCGGCCAGAACCTGGCCGGACAGCGGTGTCTGTCCGGCTTCTGCCAGATCCTGAAGAATTCTCTGACGAATCATGGAGCGCACGTCCTCTCTTGGAAATCAATACATGGCGCCGTCCGTGTATTCGGTTCCGTCGCCGTAGTAATTCGGATCACTGTATACGGCGTTCGGATCGGCGTACCCGGCGTTCGGATCACTGTACACGGCATTCGGGTCGGTGTACCCGGCGTTCGGGTCTGTTACAGCGTTCGGATCGGTCACGGTGTTCGGATCGGCAGAAGGATCCTGCCCATCTTCCTGCGTATCGTCTTCTTCGTCGTCTTCCTCTTCTTTTGCGGCTTCTTCCGCCTGACGGGCGGCGAGCGCGGCATAGTAGTTGTCCAGATCGCTGGGCGGTGCCGGACGCAGCTCAAAGGATTGCGAATAATACATCACGACCGGGGTGTCATAGCTGGTCAGGTTAAAAATGTCCCCGGCCACATCCACGGGCAGGTTCACACAGCCGTGTGATCCGTTCCAGATGTACTCTTCGCCGCCGAAATACCATTTCCAGTCGGCGTCATGAAGACCGACGCCGTCATCCGTCAGCTGCATCCAGTAGGCTACGGGCACCTCATAGGAGTAGGTGTTGTTCGGCAGCCGTTCCCCCTTCAGGGTGGCATTTGTCTCACGGGTAATGAACCAGAAGATGCCTTCCGGGGTATAGTGCCGCTCGTCCATAAGGCCGGATACGATATCCGTCTCCAGCACACAGGTATAGTCCCGGTAGAGCCACAGATGCTGGCGGCTGAGGTCGACCTCGACATAGTCCCCGCCAACACCGTAATTGTCAGAGGTTTTGGCAGCTTCCCGACTCAGGTAAACCGGCTCGCGCGTGCCTTTGTATCCGGCCATCAGGGCCTTGTTCAGGGCTTCGGCCTCGGCGGCCTCATCGATTTCCCAGCCATAATAGGAGCTGCCGGCCACGGTGATCTCTCCGAGACCGGTGGCCCCGAAGGTGCGTGCGCAGCCGACGGAATCGGTGATCTGGGCCATCTGGTCGACATATTCCGCGATATGCTTATCCCAGGCTTCCTTGTTGCGGGTATAGGTGCCGTCGCCGTTATCCGTGAGCCAGGTTTCGATGATGGACCGGTCCAGCACCTGATCGCCGGAGGGCAGGGTATAGGTAATCTCGGCCCCCAGATACGGATGCTCCTTCAGCAGCTTTTCCTCGGCCAGACGGGCTTCTTCTTCCGCCTTCCGCTTGCGCTCCTCCTCCAGGGCCTTCTGCCGTTCCGCCTCTTCGCGGGCGAGGCGCTCCGCTTCTTCGGCGGCGAGCCGCTCTGCCTCGGCGGTGGCCGTTTCCTTCTGGATGGCCAGATAGGAGGACAGATGATCCTTCAGAAGATCCAGCTCCTGCACACCGCTTCGCTGGTTCATGAGCATAAGACTGACCAGAATGACGGCACCCAGGGACACCATCAGGAAGGTGACACTGAGAATCATGGAGAGACTGTGGCGCTTTCTGCGGCGTCTCTTTTTTTTTTGCGGAAGAATAGTAAGCAGACATACGGTTACACCTTATTGACAGAAAACCGGCGGCAACTCCCCCTGCAGCCGGATCTGCGGACAAATGGATCAAATGACAAATACAAAGAGCACGGTCTGTGTACAGACCGAAAACATTATACACTATTTTTTTTCCGGCAGGAATAGAAAAATTACGAATCCGGGGTGGAAAATAATCATGATAAAACAATGACGGCGCTTTTGCGGCAAAGAGACAAACAAACGGAATTCAATATTCTTCAATCCAGCTGTGTAAACAATGCGTTTTTTTGTACAGATAACTCTGTCGAAGTCTGACATATTGTGAAGTTTACATATGAAAAAATGACTTACTGACTGACGTTTTTTCTGCTATAATAATAACAGATACAAGTTGATATACGACTGAAAGATACTGGTTGAGATTTAACAGAAGTGAGGCTGCGATGTATCAGAAAGGAGAGTACGTAGTGTATGGGACCAATGGTCCCTGTATGGTGGAGGATGTGACAAAACTGAAGATCCCCGGCTGTGACGCGAAGCGTTTTTACTATGTACTTCGCCCGGTGAAAACCGGAAAGAGTGTGATTTATTCGCCGGTGGACAATGAAAAGGTGATGATCCGCCCCATACTGAGCGAGGAGGAAGCAACGGTTTTGCT
Source organism: Blautia sp. (assembly GCA_017515945.1). Lineage (GTDB taxonomy): Bacteria > Bacillota > Clostridia > Lachnospirales > Lachnospiraceae > Blautia_A. Next base: position 3,830 of record JAFWDX010000199.1, read on the forward strand.
TCAGAACATTCCTCAGATCGCCCTGCTGGAAGTGGAAAGCGAGAAGGTGAGAGAGGAAACTTACAAAAATGTTCTGCATGACAGTGATCTGAGGCGGTGGATCGGGCTCATGAAGATGCTCTGCAGAAGGCGCAGAGACAGACTGAAACAGGGCAGAAAAATTACGACCGTGGATGAGCGGTACCTGAAGGAAACGGAAGATCTGTTGGGAAGCGAGCTGTCTCTCGCACTGGGAAAGGATATCGAGACGGCAAAGCAGATGCTGTTCGAACAATTGGAATTACTGACAACCGCCGGGTGAGTTATTCAGACGGGAAGGGACGTGCAAGCGTTCCTTTTTTCTTGTGCTTTTACCGGCAGTGTACTATGATAAAAGAGGAGCAGCAGATGAGGAATCTCCACGCGCAGGGCGGGGAGAAACAGGGAAGATTCAGGAGGTAATTCTTATGGAAAATTCCAGCCGGTTTTTCGCAAATAAGGCCTGCAGGTATTACCCCTGTCATGAGGGCCTGGAGGAGTTCAACTGTCTGTTTTGCTACTGTCCGTTTTACCTGAAGGAGAGATGTCCGGGTCACCCCACCTTCTGGAACCGGAAGGGGAAGATCATCAGAGACTGCACAGCC
>JAFWDX010000200.1 GCA_017515945.1 Blautia sp.
ATTAATCCGGATAATTCCATCACGGTGGTGGACAACGGCCGGGGGATCCCTGTCGGGATCAATCATAAGGCCGGTCTGCCTGCGGTGGAAGTCGTCTTTACGATCCTTCATGCCGGAGGCAAATTCGGAGGCGGGGGGTACAAGGTTTCCGGCGGTCTGCACGGTGTCGGGGCTTCAGTGGTCAATGCGCTTTCAGAGTGGCTCCAGGTCACGATCTGGCATGAGGGAAAGGTTTATGAGCAGCGTTATGAAAGAGGTCATACGCTGTATCCTCTGCGGGTGAGCGGTGAATGTGAGCCGGATAAAAGCGGGACCAGAGTCACCTTTCTGCCTGACAAAGAGATTTTTGAAGAGACCGTCTATGATTACGATGTATTAAAGCAGCGTCTGAGGGAGATGGCCTTTCTGACCAGAGGACTTAAGATCACACTGACGGATACCCGGCCGGATATGGAAAGAGAAAAGACCTTCCATTATGAGGGCGGGATCAGGGAGTTTGTCACATACCTCAACAGGAGTAAAGAGCCGCTGTATCCGGAGATCATTTACTGCGAGGGCGAGAAAGACGGCGTGGTCGTGGAGGTCGCCGTCCAGCACAATGATTCCTACACTGAAAACAGTTATGGCTTTGTGAATAATATCAATACGCCTGAGGGCGGCACCCATATCGTGGGATTCCGCAACGCCATCACAAAAACCTTCAATGACTACGCGAGGAAAAACAAACTCCTCAAGGATTCAGAGCCGAATCTCACAGGAGATGATATCCGTGAAGGTATGACCGCGATCGTCAGTGTCAAACTGGAGGATCCTCAGTTTGAAGGCCAGACCAAACAAAAGCTGGGAAACAGTGAGGCCAGGTACGCGGTGGACAGTGTGGTGAGCAGACAGCTGGAGCTGTTCCTTGAACAGCACCCGGGTGTAGCCAAGGCCACAATAGAAAAATCCATTCTGGCTCAGCGTGCCAGGGAGGCTGCCCGCAAGGCCAGAGATCTGACCAGGCGCAAATCCGCCCTGGACGGGATGTCTCTGCCGGGCAAGCTGGCGGACTGTTCAGACAAAAACCCGGCGAACTGTGAGATCTATATCGTTGAGGGAGATTCAGCCGGAGGCTCTGCAAAGACTGCCCGCAACAGGGCTACACAGGCGATCCTGCCTCTGAGAGGCAAGATCCTGAATGTGGAAAAAGCCCGCCTGGACAAGATTTACGCGAATAAAGAGATCAAAGCCATGATCACGGCCTTCGGTACCGGGATCCATGAGGATTTCGATATCACAAAGCTCCGTTATCACAAGATCATCATCATGACGGATGCGGATGTGGATGGCGCGCATATCGCCACGCTCCTGCTGACATTCTTATACAGGTTCATGCCTGAGCTGATCCGGCAGGGCTATGTATATCTGGCCATGCCTCCGCTTTACAAGATCGAGAAAAACAAAAAAGTCTGGTATGCCTATGACGATGATGAGCTGAAGGCGATCATATCTGAGATCGGCAGGGACAGCAATAACAAGATCCAGCGTTACAAGGGACTGGGTGAGATGGATGCGGAGCAGCTCTGGGAGACGACGATGGATCCGGAGCGCAGGATCCTGCAGAGAGTGACCATGAATGACGCGGCCGCGTCAGAGATCGATCTGGTCTTTACGACCCTGATGGGTGACAAGGTTGAGCCCCGCAGGGAGTTTATCGAAGAAAACGCGCGATTCGTTAAAAATCTGGATATATAACTCACCTGATGAGGAAAACATATGGATGATACGATTTTTGATAAAATTCATGACGTAGACCTGGAAAAAACGATGAAGGATTCATACATCGACTATGCCATGAGCGTTATCGCTTCCAGGGCATTGCCGGATGTACGTGACGGTCTCAAGCCTGTCCAGCGCCGTGTGCTTTATTCCATGATCGAGCTGAACAACGGGCCGGACAAGCCTCACAGAAAATGTGCCCGTATCGTCGGCGATACGATGGGTAAATATCATCCTCATGGGGACAGTTCGATCTACGGCGCGCTGGTCAATATGGCACAGGACTGGTCAACCCGCTATCCACTGGTCGACGGGCACGGAAATTTCGGCTCGGTCGACGGCGACGGCGCGGCAGCCATGAGATATACAGAAGCGCGTCTGAGCAAGATCTCCATGGAGATGCTGGCGGATATAGGCAAGGATACGGTGGATTTCCAGCCCAACTTTGACGAGACGGAAAGAGAGCCGGTCGTGCTCCCGTCCCGTTATCCGAACCTGCTGGTAAACGGAACCTCCGGTATAGCCGTCGGTATGGCGACAAATATTCCGCCTCACAACCTTAAGGAAGTGGTGGATGCTGTCGTAAAGATCATTGACAATATTATCGAAGAAGAGCGGGAAACGACGATGGAGGAGATCCTTGAGATCGTGAAAGGTCCGGATTTTCCCACCGGCGCGACGATCCTCGGACGCCGCGGGATCGAGGAAGCATACCGCACAGGCCGGGGCAAGATCCGTGTCCGCGCAGTGACAAATATAGAAACACTGCCGAACGGCAAGAGCCGGATCGTGGTGACGGAGCTCCCTTACCTGGTCAATAAAGCGCGCCTGATCGAAAAGATCGCGGAGCTGGTCCGGGATAAAAAGATCGACGGCATCACCGATCTGAACGACCATTCCAGCAGGGAAGGGATGCAGGTATGCATTGACCTGAGAAAGGATGTCAATGCCAATGTGATCCTCAATCAGCTCTTCAAGCATACCCAGCTGCAGGATACTTTCGGTGTGAACATGCTTTGCCTGGTTCCCCGAGGAGGAAGCCTGGAGCCAAAGGTTCTGAATCTGAAAGAGATGCTGGAGCATTATCTGGCCCATCAGGAGGATGTTGTCACACGCAGGACGAAATATGACCTCAACAAGGCTCAGGAGCGGGCGCACATCCTGGAAGGACTGCTGATCGCCCTGGATAATATCGACGAAGTGATCCGCATCATCCGCAGTTCACAGAACGTCCAGCAGGCAAAGACAGAGCTGATGGAACGCTTTTCTCTGACGGATCCTCAGGCGCAGGCGATCGTGGACATGCGTCTGCGTGCGTTGACAGGTCTGGAAAGAGAGAAGCTGGAGGCCGAATATAAAGAGCTTATGGAAAAGATCCGCAGATACCAGGCGATCCTGGCGGACAGGACCCTCCTGCTGCGGGTCATCCGGGAAGAAATCCTGGACATTTCCGCAAAATATTCCGATGACCGCCGTACCGCGATCGGCTACGATGTGTATGACTTTTCGACAGAGGATCTGATCCCCAGAGAGAATACCGTGATCGCCATGACACATAAGGGTTATATTAAGCGCATGACCATTGACAACTTCCATGCGCAGGGTCGCGGCGGCCGCGGAGTCAAAGGGATGCAGACCATTGAGGATGATTTTATCGAAGAGCTGCTGATGACCACAACGCATCATTATCTGCTCTTCCTGACAAACACGGGCAGGATCTACCGGATCAAGGCACACGAAATCCCTGAAGCAGGCAGAAATGCCCGGGGCACAGCCATCATAAACCTTCTCCAGCTCAGTCCGGGAGAGAGGATCTCGGCTGTGATCCCGCTCAGAGAATATGAGCCGGGACATTATCTGATGATGGCCACGAGATCCGGCATTGTCAAACGTACGCCGATCCTTGAGTACCTTAATGTGAAAAAGAGCGGACTCATGGCCATCGTGCTGAAGGAAGATGATGAGCTGATCGAGGTCAAGCTGACGGATAACAAAAAGGATGTCCTTCTTATAACCAAAGAGGGACAATGCTGCAGGTTTAAAGAGACGGATGTGCGCAGCATGGGAAGGGTTTCCATGGGCGTGCGCGGAGTCAATCTCATGGACGGCGATGAGGTCGTGGCCATGCAGCTCGCTTCACAGGGCGATTATCTCCTGCTGGCCAGCGAATATGGCCTCGGCAAGAGGACCAGTGTCAGTGAATTCCCGACCCATAACCGCGGAGGAAAAGGTGTACGCTGCTATCGCATTACAGAGAAAACCGGTTGTGTGGTATCGGCAAAAGTGGTGAATGATGACAATGAATTCCTGATGATCACAACAGGAGGCGTCATCATACGTCAGCTTTGTTCAGGCGTATCCATACAGGGCAGAAATACCTCCGGTGTAAAGCTGATCAATCTTGACGACGGCGTAAAGGTGGCCAGTATCGCGAAAGTCAGAGATAAAGATCCTGAACTGCCGTCTGACGTTCCAAATATGGATGAAGAACCAGACGATGCAGATGAAATGGATCTTATCGATGACCTGGATACCGGAGACGATCCGGAAGCAGATGAAATGAATTCTGTCGATGATCCGGATATCGGGGACGATCCGGAAGCAGATGAAAGTGATTTTATCGATGAATCGGATGATGAAGACGATTCGGAAGCAGATGAAAGTGATTTTATCGATGATTCGGATAATGAAGACGATCCGGAAGCAGATGGCACTCAGGATATAGGGGATGACCCGGATACAGAAGCGGATCAGGATTTAGAGGATGAGTAATAGAGAACAGATACAAAGCAGAAACAGAAGAAGAAAAAGAAGGAGAAGATCCGCTCTGCCCTTCGATCCTTCCGGACTGATGCAGCTGATTTCCCGGATCCGGATACCGGACCGGATCAGACATGCAGATCCCAGGAAGATCGCGGCAGGTATCGGCCTGATCGCACTCCTGATCATTCTCGTCACCTCTGTGAGGAGCTGTGGGGTAAACCACAGCTCGCCAAAGGGAGTGGTCAAGTCCCTGATTCAGGCATATGGAAAGGAAAACCAGAAAAAAATAAAGGACTGCTACGGTCAGAAAAAGAATACAGAGGAATCCCTTCAGTCGGAAATCGATGCCATGATCGCCTATCTGGATGCCCACCGGCCGAAAAATGTAAAAATCACTGCCTGTGATATCCTCTCTGACAAAAATGAGATTTCCTACACATATGTCATATATGGGCTCGAACTGGAGAACGGCCAGATCTATCCCTGCATAAATACTTATATGGTAGAAAAAACAGAAAAAGGGAAGTATTATGTAATCCCGCCGTCAGAGTTAACGGAAACGCTGACGACCAGGGCTAAAGAAGATTATGCGCGGTTCATGACCACAGACATATATAAGGAATATGTAAAGGAATACAATACCTTTGCAAAGAAGAATCCCGGATATGAGAGTAAGATCTCGGCAAAGCTTGATATCTAAGGAGACAGGGGACGGTTCTCTGTCTCCCTCCTCATGTCCGGAAAATTTAAAAAAAACAGTTGACATTACAAATATCGTTTGCTATAATGCTACATGCATCTTGTGAGAGATGCAACTCCAAAATTGAATAAATTCAATGAATTCGGAGTCCGGAGAAGTACTCAAGAGGCCGAAGAGGTGCCCCTGCTAAGGGTATAGGTCGTTAACGCGGCGCGAGGGTTCAAATCCCTCCTTCTCCGTTCAGCTTTTTAAAAAAATTAAAAAAGCTGTTGACAACACAGCTAAGCTGTGATATCTTATTAAAGCTGCTTCGCAAGAGACAGCACACAGAACCTTGATAACTGAACAGTGAAACACATACGATTCTCGAAAATTCTTTACAAATTATTCTTGGGAATGTCTGAAAGCCATCGACCCTGACGGATCCGGATGACTGGAGGATGACC
>JAFWDX010000201.1 GCA_017515945.1 Blautia sp.
ATCACCAGATTCATCGAGCACCTGAAATACGCTCGCCGTATGGGCGCGGACATGGTCGGTACGGAGACCGGACGTTACACGTCTGATTTTTCGGTTACGGAGGATACACGTACAGAGAAATGTTATGAGACCGTTCTGAAAAGCTTCCGGCGCATGGTAAGGGCAGGAGAACAGGTCGGTGCCTGTGTCGGAGTGGAGGGTGTCTTTGACCACACCCTGTATTCTCCACGCATGATGCGCCGTTTCCTGGAGGATATCGACTCAGAGAATGTGGAGGTCATTCTGGACGCCGTCAATCTCATCCCTCCGGAAGCGGAGTTTGACAAGGAGGCTCAGCGCCAGATCCTGGAGGAGGCCTTCGCCCTGTATGGGGACCGCATCAGCGTCCTTCATCTCAAGGACTTTGTCTTTGACGGGGCAAAACAGTTGTACCGGCATCCGGGCGAAGGACACTTTGACTATGCGCCGCTGATGCGCTTCATAAAGAAAAATAAACCGCATATTGTCGGCCTGCTGGAGAATTCCACACCGGACCGCTACGAAGCGGACTGCGCTTATCTGCAGCGGCAGTACGAACAGGCATGAGTCAGGGGGACAGGTTCCTGCTCACGCGCAAGTGTGAGTCAAGGAACCTGTCCCCGTGACTCATTCCAGGGCGGCCCGTATACAGGCTGCACGCGGAACCAGTAGGTATATAATTGAGAAAACCCGAGGGATTCATAGAGACATCTGGCGGGGACATTGCCGTCCACAACCTGCAGGTAGGCTTTGTCCGCGCCTTTTTTGCGCCCCTGTGACAGGAGAGTACGGCAGAGAGCACGGGCGATGCCTTTGCCGCGCAGGTCTTCGCGGACGTGGATGGCATATATTCCGATATAATCCCGGTCAAGGATTCCCAGGGCTGTGGCGGCGATCCTTCCTTCTGAGCGGACACAGGCACAGACCGTCTCTTTGGGGATAGCCTGGTACATGGAGGGAACTACGGCCAGATGCCTGGGATCTGAGGTGCCTTTAAGGGAAAAAAGCGCCTGGATCCATTCCTGCGGGATGCTTTCCATCAGCTCGATCGGATGCTGCGCAGGCTCATTTTCTGCCATGTCGGAAGCGGAAGAGAGATCCAGCACCATGACATGTGTTGTGTGCTCGATCCGGTAGCCGCGGTTTTCCAGCATAAAGTCAAAATCCGGACTGACCAGAGGGCTGATCTTGAAAACAGCCGGAGAGCCGAGACGATGATATTCCTTTTCACAGTAAGGGATCTTAACGCTCCAGGGCAGTGTGGAAGTGCCGAATTGTTCAACGCTGTTGGTCCTGTGTGTATAAAAATAAGAAAACCGGAGGATCCATCCGTCGTACAGCTCCATCTTGTGGGATGGCCAGGCGTTCAGGGACAGGTCTTCGATGTGTTTGACGGAGAATTCCATGTTGATCCGTACTCACTTTCCATTTGGTGAAATCATTTCTTTGGCCCAGCCATCGCCACCGCCCAGAACATGTTCACGGTCGAAAGCAACTGCCTCGGCGGCATTCAGCTGTCTGGCGAAGGAGGCCCTGGCTGACGTGTCCGCACCGCTTCCGGTACAGTCGTATTCCGCAAAGAAAGCGGTATCATGGGCCTTTTCCTTTTCCCAATCGTCCCAGCCTTCCTGCTTTATATGTGCATCCATCCGGCAGCGGATAAAAACGGAACGGCCGTATTCTCTCCAGGGCCTTCCCAGATAGAAGGTATGCGGAGGGCAGTCGGAGGTGATCCGGCAGTCTGCAAAGACGAAACCGTATGTCTGCCCCTCTGGTGTGGACGGCGCGGTGATATAGCCGAGGGTCTCAGAATGCGATGAGCTGCACGGTGTATTTTCATTACCGGTGTCTGAGACCGTCGTTCCGGTGGGGTGACCCTGGCCGTTTGACTGTGCGTCGGAGCCGGTGGGGTGACCCTGGCCGTTTGACTGCACGTCGGAGTCGGTGAGGTGACCCTGGCCATTGGACTGCACAGCGGAGTCGGAGCGCGGGTCGCGGCAGTTGATTTCGCATTGTTCAAAGTAGGCTGTCGCGCTTCCAAAGATGAAATCGATATTTCCGGAGATCAGGCAGTTGCGGTAATACTGTCTGCCGTTGATCCGCGGAGCGAACTCCAGAGGTCCCCGAAAGCCGCCGGGCTCCACTTCCTTCTCAGGCAGTGGCCCGCAGAAGAGAGTATCCTGATGACCGAGCAGACGCAGGCTGTCAAATAAAAGCCTGTCACCGTCGGCGTACAGGGCGATGGCCTGGCCGGCAATCCGTCCGGGCCCGGCTGTGTTTTCTATGGTCAGGTTTTCGATGGTCACATCATGCGCGTGAACAAAGACCGTCTGCGTTCTGAAAGTCCCTCTCTTTATCCCGTCACTCAGTATTTCATATCCGCCGAGACCGGATGTGATCACGGTGTTTTCCGCCCCTGCGCCACGGATCGTAAGATTTGAGCGGGTGATGCTGAGGCGCTCTTTATATACTCCCGGCGCGATCATGATCTCACATGCCTCATCCCCTGCGGCGGCCGCGGCATCGATGGCGGCCTGAATGCATGTTAAGAAGGTTTCGGAGTCCTTTTGACGGGAATCCACATAAAATTTCATGAGACAACTCCTTAGAATAAAAACATTTATGGCGTTTTATTGTTCCCGCCAGTATACCATTGCCCGGACAGACTGGCAAGTCCTGGCCGATGAACTTCCGGGATCCAGGAGGGCCAAGTGTTCTGGTCCAGGGCTTTTTTGCCGATAGTCACACCGGGAATACATCCTGTGCTGCATGCCAGGAAGGGCGTTGAAGCCCGGCTAAATGATCGAAACGTGGTTTGAAATCTGCCAACTGGTATAAACAGCCGGGTTCATAACTTACACGGTGGATGGAGTACAATGCCTCTCCATGCAAATCCATTGAAGATTAAAAAAATGGGCGTCCGTTTCCGAAGAGTCGCTCCGGTAGATACGGACTCTCCTGATAGTCGGGCGAAAATATCTTGACATATTCAAAAATCGTGGTAAAATTACCCGAAAAGAACATATCCTACATACTCAGTAGGATAAATGGACTTTCGCTCACGAAAAGAAGGAGGTTTAAAGATGAAAGAAAGACTGACAAAAATGCTGTCCGCCGTCATGATCACAGGACTGTCTCTTGGCCTGGCATGCAGTGCCCAGGCTTCCGGCGATACCTTTATTTATGCACGGGCGGCGTCTGTTACATCTCTTAACCTGTACACGGAGGTTACGGAAAACAACGCCTTTGCCATTGACAAGATCTTTGAGCCCCTTGTCCTTTTCAATGAAGAAGGCATCGTGGACGACTGGCTCGCCCAGTCACATACGATCAGCGACGACGGCCTGGTCTATACCTTCGTCCTGCGCGACGGCCTGAAATTCTCCGACGGAAATCCCGTGACTGCGGACGACGTGGTCTTTTCTCTCAATCAGCATCTGCAGGAGCAAGGGCCGCTCCCTCTGGAAGCAGATATCGCTTCCATCGAGGCTCAGGATGAGCAGACGGTGGTCATCACGCTGAATGAAGCATACACCCCATTTTTCTCGGAGCTGGCCAACTTTTCCAACGGTATTCTGCCTGCGGATTTTGGCGGCGTGAGTGAGGAGGATTTCTTTAAGGCGCCTGTAGGGACAGGCCCGTATGTTCTCGATGAATGGGATCCCTCCGGAGACATCTCCTTTGTACGCAATGAATATTACTGGCAGGGTGCTCCGGAGATCGAAAAGCTTGTCTTTAAATTTGTGGACGACGACAATCAGGCGATCAACCAGCTCAAGGCCGGCGAGGTGGACGCCGTGGAGCGTCTTGCCTTCCCAAACGCGGCCGAGGTCGAGAATGGGGCGGAAACGACCATTATCCGAACCGGCAGCTGGAATGTGGAGGAGCTTTTCTTTAATACACTGGATGAGCATTTTGCCGACGTCCATGTGCGCCGGGCTTTGGCCATGGCCATTGACAGGGAAGCGCTTACCGCGGCTCTGACATTCGGCTACGGAGAAACCGCCGGTACCGTGCTTCCGTCCACGATTCGTTACTGCACGACGGATTCAGTGGAGGATCTTGCGTTCGACGCCGATGCCGCAAAGGAAGAGCTGGCGAAGAGTGCCTTCCCGGACGGATTTGAGACGAGCATCAGCATTGCTTCCGGTAATAATACCCGTCTCATGGAAGCCCAGATCATCCAGGCCGCAGGCGCTTCGATCGGGATCGACATTCAGATCAACGCGCAGGAGATCGCCACCTTCCGCGAAGATTTCAAGAACCTGAACTTCTCCATGATGATCAATACGGCTGTGGCGGACTTCCCGGATGCCGACTCCATCTTCTCGTTCCAGGTGGACCCCGAGGGATTCAGCCAGTGCTACTGGACAAATTATAAAAATGATGAGGCCGTAGCATTGCTCAAAAAAGGCAAGGTTACTCCGGATGGCGATGAACGCGCCGAAACATATGCGCAGCTGCAGCAGATCCTGGCTGATGAGGTACCATATATCCCGCTTTATTATATCGGTATCGTCACAGGCGTGAGGACGAATGTGGAAGGGCTGACCGTGCTTCCGAACGGCAGCGCAAGATTCGAAAAAGTGACATTTAAATAAGGACCTGTAAAGAAATTTCTTTCCCGAATTGCGCAGGATTATCGTTTGAGTGTGACGGATAATAGTTGCGTGCAGATCGGGCTGTATAAGTTATCTGCGGCTCATGGTATTGAGCGGGAAGACAGGCAGCAGGGTGAAGGAATGCCTATACAGATTCTAAGTTAAGGGGGGGACGGTTCTCTGTGCACATACACAGAGAACCGTCTCTTTTTGTTTCTGGTGTCCATGTATGTAACAGAACTTTAGAAATCATTTTTCTTGTATAGGGAATTGCATTATGTTATACTGATTTGATTTGTAATTGTACAGTCAGTGCCTCGCAAATACTGCGACACCACAGGTATACCCCGGCAGGTGCGTGAGACGAAAGCTGAACAGTTACTTATACTTGTAGTTTTTTGCCAGAGTGGATGAAGTCCCTCTGGTATTACTTTGTGGAGGTGAAAGAGCTGTTTTGAATGAACTGAATAATAAGACCCGGCATGGCGGCAGATCCGGCAGCATCGGCACGGCTGCACGGGCGTTGCTGGTCATCCTGATCGTCATGCTGGCGGTTTTTTTCCTGATCCGTCTGGTGCCTGGTGATCCGGCGGTGATGATCCTCGGGGAACATGCCACGGAGGAATCCCTTCAGGCTCTGCGGGAAAGACTGGGCCTTGATCTGCCAGTGTCAGCCCAGTTTCTGAGGTTCCTGAAAAACATCTTTACGAAAGGCGACACGGGCGAATCCCTGAAATACGGCGTTTCCTGCAGGCAGCTGGTTCTGCAGTACGCACCCGTTTCCCTGGCGCTCACCGGCATGGCCATGCTGATCACGGTCGTCATGACGATCCTGCTGGCTTATCTGGCTGCATTGCATAAGGATGGCCTGTTTGACCATCTGGTACGACTGGTTCCCGCTTTTACCCAGGGCATGCCTGTTTTCTGGACTGGCCTGCTGTTTATCCTGTTTTTTTCGGTGAGGCTGCGGTGGTTTCCTGTCGGAGGACTGGGAGAGGGAGTGGGGGGAATGATCCATAGCCTGATCCTGCCCGCTATAACCGTTTCCTTTGGCCAGATCCCTCCCCTGGTGCGCTCCCTGCGTGAAAGGCTGCTGGAGGTCCTGAGCGCGGATTTTGTGACCATGCTCCGGGCAGCCAAAGTTCCATCCAGGCGCATTCTTATGGGACATGTGCTGCGAAACGCGTTCGTGCCGACGTTGATGCTTTTTTCCGTGAATCTTTCTTATATGATCGGCGGTACACTCGTGGTGGAGCAGGTCTTTGGGATCCGTGGGATTGGAAAGCTGCTCTTTGAAGCCATATCCAACAGGGATTTCCCCCTGGTTCAGGCGATTGCTCTGTACTGCGCGGTCTTTGTCGTGGCGATTAGCCTGATCACTGAGCTGATCGCGCGTAAAGCCGATCCGAGAGGGGAGGTGAAGGCATGATTCAGGCTGGAAGTGAAGGCATGATGCAGGCCGGAGGCAGAGGAACGCCGCAGGCTGGAAACAAAAGTGTGATGCAAGCCGGAGGTGAAGGAACGCCGCAGGTTGGAAGTAAAAGCGTGATGCAAGCCGGAGGTGAAGGAACGCCACAGGCTGGAAGCAAAGGCGTGATGCAGGCCGGAGATGAAGGCCCGGACGCTGCTTCCGGC
>JAFWDX010000202.1 GCA_017515945.1 Blautia sp.
CGAGCCCTTTCCGCTGGCTCTCTAGGAACGCGGCCTATTCGGCCATAGACGACAGCCTCTTAGCCCGCGTTCCAAGAGACCCATGCGGCCTGGTCTCGTGCATTTTTTCTGTCGATGGTCACACCGGGGGATACATCCGGCACTGCCCGCCGTGAAGGTGCTCGAGCCCGGCTGAGGTTGTGAGTCGCGGGGACAGGTTCCCTGACTCATTTCTCTGATGAGTCGCAGGAACAGGCCTTTTGACTCATACGAGTTTGAGGAAACGGTCCTTTTGACTCCGCATTTAAGTCAAGGAACATGCCCTTTTGGCTTTGGCTCATGTGAGGAAAAACTGTGAGTGTATAATCATCTGTGAAACAGAGAGACGGGTCCTCGTTTCATCAGAAATTGTGAAACAAGGAACTGTTTCTCCGTTTCATTGTAGATTTCACATAATTCTGTTATAATCCTCATGAATCGAGGAACCTGTCCCCCTGACTCACTGACATGTGAGTCAAGGGACCTGTCCCTCTGACTCATTGAGTCAGGAGAACCTGACCCTCTGACTCACTGACATGTGAGTCAAGGAACCTGTCCCCCTGACTCATTCGAATCATATAGAAAGGACCTTATAAAGATGATACTCATCAAAAACGCGCATATTCTCCCCATCATCGGGGAAGAGATTGAAAATGGCTGTATTCTCATTGATCAGGGAAAGATCAAGGCTGTCGGGGATATGGATATTCCCGCTGAGGGTGCGGAGGTCATTGACGCCGGGGGGCGTCTTGTGACGCCAGGGTGTATTGATGCACATTGTCATATTGGTCTGGACAATGAGGGCATGAGTTGGGAGGGAGCGGATTTCAATGAAATCGTTGATCCTGTTACTCCGCATATGCGTGCCATTGATTCCATTTATCCCCAGGACGAGGCATTTGCGGACGCGGTCCAGGGCGGTGTGACGTGTGCCTGTACGGGGCCTGGCAGCGCCAATGTGGTGGGTGGCACGTTTGCCGTGATCAAGCTGTACGGGAAGCGCGTCGACAAGATGATCGTCAAAAATCCCGCTGCAATGAGGTGCGCTTTCGGAGAGAATCCAAAGGGTTGTTATGGAAAAACCGGCAGCAAAGCGCCCATGACCCGAATGGGAACCGCTGCGCTCCTGCGCGAGCTGCTGTTTAAGGCGAAGAGGTATTATGAGGATAAGTTTGCCGGTAAGGATCCGGCTTTTGACATGAAGCTGGAGGCGATGATTCCTGTCATGGCAGGTGAGATCCCGTTAAAGTGCCATGCGCATCGGGCAGACGATATCCTGACCGCCGTCCGTATTGCGAAGGAGTTCGGTCTAAAGGCGACGCTGGATCACTGCACGGATGGAGAGCTGATCGCAGATGAGCTGGCTGAGGAGGATTTCCCGGTTTTTGTGGGACCATCCCTGGGGCATAAGTCGAAGATCGAGCTGGCCAACAAGAGTTTTACCACGCCTGGTGTGCTCAGCAGGGCCGGCCTGACGGTCAGCATTATTACGGATGCACCGGTCATCCCGCTCCGGTATCTGCCCATGTGCGCCGGACTTGCCGTAAATTCAGGTCTTGACATGAAGGAGGCCTGGAAGGCGATCACGATCAATCCGGCCATGAGCCTTGGAATTGCGGACCGGGTGGGAAGCCTGGAGGCAGGGAAGGACGCGGATATCGTGATCTGGACATCGGATCCGCTTGCCTGCGTGGGCGGTGAAGCGTA
>JAFWDX010000203.1 GCA_017515945.1 Blautia sp.
CCGGTGGGGCCGGTCATGATCAGCCCGTCCACAGCTTTAAGCGCGTGGTATGCATCGTTATCCTTGAGGACCGCGGCTGCTTCCAGGCCTTTGGCTGAAAGTGCGGCTGCAGTATCTTCATCCACATATCCGCCTGCCGCGTCTGTGGGGCCGTCCGTGCCGTCGCTGCCCACAGAGAAGACGGCGGTGCCGTGCAGACCGCTGAGGAAGGGGGCTGCTGCGAGAGCCAGCTCCTGGTTGCGGCCGCCCAGGCCCTTGCCGGTAAGGTGTACGACCGTCTCACCGCCTGCGATGAAAGCCATGGATTTGCCGTCTGATGCATGAGTGCGAAGAATCGTACCGAGAAAACTGCCCGCGTCTTTCGCTTCACAGCAGAGCTGGTCGGTGAGCAGGACAGGTTCATAACCAAGATCCCGGCACTTCACGGCCGCTGCGGCGCAGAGCTCACGCACACTGCCGGTGATCTGCGTCGTTACGTTGTCAAGCTCTTTGGGTGTTTCCTGAGAGAGCAGTTCTCTGGCCTTGTCAGACAGCTTCAGCGCATATTTGTCTGCGATGGCCAGTGCCTGCGCACAGGTCGAGGCATCGGGATAAGCCGGTCCGCTGGCGATCATATCCAGGGGATCACCCAGGATATCACTCAGCACGATGCTGAAAACATGGGCCGGCGCACAGGCCTGGGCGAAACGGCCTCCCTTGACGCCGCTCAGACGTTTGCGGATCGTATTCATCTCGACGATATCCGCTCCGCTGGCGAGGAGCTGTTTTGTGATGTCTGCCAGTTCTTCCCCGGGTACCAGCGGCTGTTCAAACAATGCGCTGCCGCCTCCGGAGAGCAGGAAGAGGACGGTATCTTTGTCAGTCAGCCCGCTGACGAGCTCCAGCGCTTTGGCGGTGGAGGAAAAGCTGTTTTCGTCCGGAACAGGATGGCCGGCTTCATAGCATGCGACACCGGGGATCTGTCCTATTACATGATCATACTTTGTGACGACAATGCCGGCATCGACCTGCCCGAGTGTTTTCACTGCGGCGGCAGCCATCTGCCAGGCCGCCTTGCCGGCGGAGACGAGGATCGTGCGGCCGCCCCGCGGCGAAAAGTCTCTGAGTGCCCGCGCTACGGCTTCGTCCGGGAGGACAGCCTGCAGGCTGGCTTTGATGATGGCATCCGCGTCATTATGCAGATTGATATTCATATCCTGCTCCTCTTAATGGAAAACAAGGCTCAGCAGCGCGATCTCGACAATGGCTGCGACACCGATGACCAGTGTGTTGAGTGTCTGGGTCTTGTAACCCTCTTCCGGTGTCATGGCGCCAAAGTTGGTGACGACCCAGAAGAAGGAGTCATTGGCATGGGATACGGTCATGGCGCCTGCGCCGATGGCCATGCATACCAGCGTGACCTGGACGGGGGAGGTAAACCCAAGTACTTCAAGCAGCGGTGCGACAATACCGGCTGTCGTGGTCAGGGCTACCGTGGAAGAACCCTGTGCAGACTTCAGGATCGCGGAGAGCAGGAAGGGGAAGAAAATCCCCATGGTGCTCAGCACGCCTGCATGGGAGGAGATATAGTTTACCATATCGGAGGAGGCGATCACTTTGCCCAGCACGCCGCCCGCGGCAGTGACAAAGAGGATCGGGCCTACGGTCTTGAGGGTGTCGTTGCAGATATCGTAAAATTTCTCCATCTTGCCTGCGCCTGAAAGCTGGATGACGGCAAAGACCGTACCGACAGCCAGGGCGATGATCGGAGTGCCCAGGAAAGTGATCAGGTCCGCGACAAAGCCGCTCATATGGGCCATGGCCGCAATGGAGGACAGAGCCATCAGGATAATGGGTACGATGATGGGAGACAGTGAACTCCAGCCGCTGGGAAGGGTGCCGTATTCGGCGACCAGCTCCTCATAGCTCTTGGCCACTTCGCCCATATCTGCTTCGTCATCTGCTTTGACTCTTTTGCCGATGAATTTGGCATAAATAAAACCGGCGATCAGCGGGAAGATGGAGCACAGCGCACCCATGCCCATGACCAGCAGCAGATTGCCTCCGATCCCCAGCGTGTTGGCAGCGGCAATGGGGCCGGGCGTCGGCGGAATGAATACATGGGAGATATAAAGGCCGGTGGACAGACCTACTGTCATAGATACCGACGAAACAGCGGTCCGCTGTACGAGAGCCTTGCGGATCGGATTGAGGATGACAAAACCGGAGTCGCAGAATACCGGAATGGAGACGACCCAGCCCATCAGTTCCATGGCCAGGACAGGGTTGTTTTTGCCTACAAGGTTGATGACCATGTCAGCGAGCTTGAGCGCAGCGCCTGTCTGCTCCAGGATACTGCCGATCAGGGCGCCCAGGATGATGACGATACCTATGCTTGAGAAGGTACCTGAGAAACCGGCACCGATGACGGAGGCAAGGCCGCTCACTTTGGCCCCGTCCGCAGTCTGCTGATCCACGATCGGAATACCTGCAATGATGCCCAGGATCAGGGAAATGCACATGATGGATACAAACGGGTGGATCTTGAATTTGGATATCATGACGATCATGATCACGATCGCGATGATAAAGGCGATGATCAATGGTAAGCCTGTCATTTGTATAAACCTCCTTTTCTTCCGGTGGCAGCATAATAGCTGCCTTAGTGCTTTGATTTGGACTACATTGGTATAATACCACAAAATATGATAAAAATCTCTCATTTTTACGCTGATTTTATATATTATTTGTATACGGGCATGGAAGGCTTTGGCAAAATTGCACTTATTCTTTTTACACTGGCGTGGAGAAATATACATGAGGTTTTGTAACTGTTCAGTCAGCACCTCGC
>JAFWDX010000204.1 GCA_017515945.1 Blautia sp.
CAGGGGTTCCATGAGTCAGGGGCAGGTTCCATGAGTCAGGGGGACAGGTTCCTTGACTCACACATATGTGCGAGGAACCTGTCCCGCTGACTCACAAATATGTGCGAGTCAAGGAACCAGTCCCCCTGACTCATGGAACCCCTGACTCATCAGCCGGCCAACTGACTCATCAGCCGGCCTGCGCGATCGTTTCCACAGGCAGCAGCTCCAGTGCGCCGAGGACATCCGTGACACGGGACACCGGCACAATGGTCAGCTCATCGCGGATCTCCGCGGCCACATCACGCAGGTCATCTTCATTTTCTTTCGGAATGAAGACTTTTTTCACGCCGGCCCGCTGAGCGGCCATGAGCTTTTCAGGCAGGCCGCCGATCGGCTTGACATTGCCCTGCAGGGATACTTCACCGGTCATGGCGATCTGGGGAGATACGGCAGTGCCGGTTACGAGGGAAGCGAGGGCAGTGGTCAGTGTGATGCCTGCGCTTGGTCCGTCTTTGGGTGTGGCGCCATCGGGTACATGAATGTGCAGCGTGTTTTTTTCAAAGAGCTCGGCCTTATCCGGGTACATATATTTGACCAGGCTGATGGCGAGCTGGGCGGATTCTTTCATGACGTCGCCGAGCTGACCGGTGATGAGGACCCGTCCCTCTCCTTTGGTGAACATGGTCTCGATATAGAGGACATCTCCGCCGGCACTGGTCCAGGCCAGGCCTGTGACGATACCCGGGCCTGCACTGGCAGGGACGATTCCCTGGGTAAGGGGTCTGCTGTCCAGATATCCGCGCAGATCCTCCGGACCGATGACGATCTGTGTGTGTACAGCTGCAGGGACTGATGAGCGATCCTCATTTCCCTCAGATCCTGCCGGACCATTCGCTGTGAATTCCGGATCATGAGCTGTCTGCTCATCCGATATGAGATCCCGATCATGAGCGGCCGGACCTTCCGCTGTGAGTTCCGGATCATGGGCTGCCTGTTCAGCCGCTTCATCAGGCGCAGGAATGTCCGTATGCCGGACAAATTCCACGGCCGCGCTCCGGCAGAGGGTATCCAGGCGCTTTTTCAGACCGCGCACACCGGCCTCCCTGGTATAATCGCTGATGACATGACGGATGGCTTCATCTGTGACTGTGAGATCATTGGGCAGGAGACCGACAGACTTCATGGCCTTTGGCAGCAGATGACGCCGGGCGATCTCAAACTTGTCGAGGGGCGTATATCCCT
Source organism: Blautia sp. (assembly GCA_017515945.1). Classification (GTDB taxonomy): domain Bacteria; phylum Bacillota; class Clostridia; order Lachnospirales; family Lachnospiraceae; genus Blautia_A. Next base: position 1,225 of record JAFWDX010000204.1, read on the forward strand.
GGAAAGGAATGACCTCCATCCTGTTGAGCAGCGGTTCCGGTATGGTCTCTGTCGTGTTGGCGGTGCAGATAAAAAAGACATCCGACAGATCGAAGGGGACATTCAGGTAATGATCTGTAAACGTACTGTTCTGCTCGGGGTCAAGTACCTCCAGCAAGGCGCTGGCCGGGTCTCCGTTGTAGGACATGGAAAGCTTGTCCACTTCATCCAGGACCATGACGGGATTGGATACGCCGCTTTTGGCGATGCCGTCCAGGATCCGACCCGCCATGGCACCGATATAGGTCCTGCGATGTCCCCTGATGTCCGCTTCATCCCGGACACCGCCCAGACTTACTCGTACATACTTACGTCCAAGTGAGCGCGCGATGCTCTGCCCGATACTGGTTTTGCCGGTTCCGGGAGCGCCGACAAACAGGAGGATGGAACCGGACTGCTGACGGCGCAGGCTCATGACGGCAATCTGCTGCAGGATCCTTTTGCGTACCTTTTCAAGGCCATAATGATCCTCCTTCAGGATCCGCTCTGCCTCGTCCAGGGAGATATGCTGCGGTTTTTCCTTTTTCCATGGCAGGGAAGCCATGTAATCCAGATAGTCATACAGCATGCCGGACTCAGGGCTGCCGTTGTTCTCCTGCTTCAGGCGGCTGAGCACTTTGTCCGCCTCCCGGCGGGCTTCTTCATTCAGACCGGCCTGCTCCAGGCGCAGTTCCAGCTTGCGCAGGTCAGAGACATTTTCCGGGTGGAGTTCGTCCAGCTCCTTCTGCAGGTACTGCATCTGCTTTTTGATCGCGGATTCACGATAGATCTTCTGATGGTCCTCCTCCTGAGCGGAGCGGGCCTCCTGCCCCAGACGGGTCATTTCCAGGGTTTCGTAAAGGACCTTTTCCATCCGGTCAAAACGGTTTTGCAGACTGTCTTCCGCCAGAATATCGTATCGCTCCTGGTTGGTGATGACCAGCCATGGGGAGAAAGAGGCCGCGATCTCTCCGATATTGGTCCACCGTGAGAGATAGGAACGCACCATCGGTCCCCATTTGAACTGGTCCGAAAGGGAAGCGATGCGGGCCTTGAGGGCATGAAGTCTCTCCGAGGCTCCCTCCTGATCCAGATCCTCCTTATCCGGACGGCGGGAGATGGCCAGATCTATGCTGTGATCCCTGAGGACTGACACTTCGACCAGGTTTATGCGGTTTTTTGTATGAATGACAAGATAACCGCTCTGATTGACCTCCGAGATGCTGCCGG
>JAFWDX010000205.1 GCA_017515945.1 Blautia sp.
GCGAGGTGCGTGGAACAAAAGATCAACAGCCAAGGCCAGGCGCACTTCTAATGCGACGAAAGGAGCCTGCGCCTGGCCTCGTAACTGTGAAGGAGCTTGTGACTGAACAGTTACAAAAAATTGTGACTGTAAACAGATGGAGGTGGGAAAATGTCTCTGACCATAAATCAGGACAGAAGATATACAATCTCAGATCTGGAATCCTTCCCGGAGGATCGCCGGGCAGAGCTTATTGACGGGATCGTCTATGATCTGGCCTGTCCATCCAGGATTCATCAAAAAATGGTACATTTCCTTGACCGGGTCATAGGAAACCACATTGAAGAAAAGAACCTGCCCTGCGATGTTTATCCTGCTCCATTTGCAGTATATCCGGTACCGGAGGATGAATATACATACCTTGAACCGGATATTTCCGTAATCTGTGACCAGTCAAAGCTTACTGACCGTGGATGTAACGGGGCTCCTGACTGGGTCATAGAAGTGGTATCGCCGTCAACAGCCTCCCGTGACTATGTGTATAAAGCGTATAAATATCAGAAAAGCGGAGTCAGACTTTACTGGATCGTGGATCCCGAAGCAGGGACTGTGATGATATATGATTACGAAAACAGCAGCTTTGGCAGTTATCGATTTGATGATGAGCTGAAGGTTTCCATCTGTGAGGATTTTATGATCAGGCTTTCTGATTTTGACAAAAAGAAGGAATGACCCGGTGCAGACAGAAAAAGCGGGCAAAACCCGGGACGAATACAAAAAGAATAATCGCGGCAAAGTCCTGCAGCTGATCGCGACCGGCATGTGCGCGAATCGCACTCAGCTGACGCAGGCCATGGGCCTGTCCAAAATGGCGATCACAAAAATCGTCGGGGAAATGCTGCAGATGGGGCTGCTCTCTGAAAAGGAGCCTGTGCTGGGAGATGAGCCCGGACGGTCTCCGGTCGGACTGTGTATCAGCGCGGATGCGCCTAAGGTGATCGGACTCCTGGTCCAGCGGGAATACTGTGAGGCGGTTCTGTGCGATTTTGGCCTGCAGATCCTCAAAAGGGAGACGGTCTATTATGGGGATAAGATGGACCGGGATATGCTGATGAGCTATGTTTACCGGATCCTGGACACCATACTCTACGGCGAATCCAATATACTGGGGATTGGTGTCAGTTCAGTCGGTCCGGTCAGCTCCAGCACCGGCATGATTCTCAAGCCCTTTTATTTTTTCGGGATCAAAGATGTACCGATCAGTACGCTCCTGCAGGAACGATATGCACTGCCGGTATTTCTTGACCATGACAATCAGTGTGCAGCCATCGCGGAATATCTGTATGGCAATGCCAGGAGCTATTCGGATGTGCTCTACCTCGGGGTTGGCTCGGGCATCGGCTGCGGGATCATCAGCAATGGCCACAGATACCGCAATGAACGGGGCCTCCCTCCTGAGATCGGTCATGTGACGATCGATATGAAAGGGCGGCGCTGTCCCTGCGGCAGCAGGGGCTGTGTGGAGATGTACGCCCGGACTCCTGAAGTGCTCAAAAAGCTGCAGTATCATTCCGGGAGGTTTTACGATTATAAAACATATTGCGGGATGACGGATGATCCCCTTGTGGAACGCATTCTCATGGACATGGTGGATCAGCTTTCCGCGGCTACGGTCAGCGCCGTAAATATTCTGAACAGCCAGATCCTCATCCTCGGAAACGATGCGATCGACTGGAATATCAGATATGTCCGCAGGATGGAAGAGCTGATCAATGAAAGAAGGTTTGTGGAGTGGAGCGATCCGGTGATCGTTAAAAAGGCCTTCTTTCGGAAAGACGATTTCATTCTGGGGGCGGCTTGCAATGTGCTCACCCAGGTTTTCGGGGGGAATATGCTGTTTGACTGAGACAGGTTCGGTGAGTCAGGGTTTCAGGTTCGGCGAACC
>JAFWDX010000206.1 GCA_017515945.1 Blautia sp.
CATGCGTGTGAGTCAAGGAACCTGTCCCCGTGACTCACCCATGAACTCTGTTCACAGAATGTTTGGAGGGCCAGACCCCATCAGTATAATCGTTGAGGTGGATGAAAAATGACTGATGAGAGCTGGGACAGATATATGGAAGAGACCGTGCTGCGGGAGTCGGTTCTGAACTGGTATGAATTCAGGGCGGACGCGTGTCTGCTGGAGGCGGGCTACAGCTGCGGGGCGGTGACAGAGCTGTTCTGCAGGCGTGTCAGCTCCGTGACACTGGTTGAGCCGGAGGAGGAAAAACGCCGGAAGGCACTGGCAGTGGCCGGGAAGCATACGAATCTGCGCGTGACCGGTGATCCGGCACAGATCGGGGACGGACATTTTGACTATATTATATGCCTCGATCCCGCCGGTGCGGCGACGGTGCAGGAATCGGAGGATCCGGCTGCATTCGTCCAAATGCTCCTTGGGCTGCTTTCACCCGGTGGGATCCTGATCCTAGGCGCAGATAACCGCTTTGGCCTGAAATATTTCTGCGGTTCAGGAGAGAAATATACAGGGGTTCCGTTCATGGGGATCAACGGGTATCCGCGGGAGTGGAGGCTGATCCCGGAGGCGGATAACCGGTCCGGTCAGAAATCTCTCTGCGGTTCAGAGGAGAAAGAAACAGGAGGGCTGAACGGGGATCTCCGGGAGGGGAAGCCGCAGGCGCGGCCTGCGCAAAGGACATACAGCCGGAGGCAGTGGCAGGAGATCCTGCACAGAGCCGGCGCGGTGAAGAGCCGGTTTTATTATCCTGTGCCGGACAACACCCTGCCGCAGATGATCTTTACAGATGCGTATCAAAAGAGCGCCGGTGTCGTGGAACGGCTGAATGACTATGATTACAGGGATCCCGCCATGATCGGGATCGAACACAGGCTTTTCCGGGATGTGATCGATGAAGGGATGCTGCCGTTTATGGCGAATTCTTTCCTGATGGAGGTCACGAAGGACGGAATACTCTCGGATATTGAATACGCCGTGATCACCACGGACAGAGGGCCTGCCCGAGGGATGGCGACGACGGTCAGGGCAGGCGGCCGGGTCTTTAAGCGCCCGCTTTGGAAAGAAGGGGAGGCGTGGCTGGAGCGGTTGGCGTCGTTGACGGAGCAGCTTGGGAAAAAAGGAGTCAGGGTCGTTCCCGCCATCCGGCATACCGACACGGCGGGGCTGTACCTGGAGATGCCGTATATAGACAGCGAGAGCTTAAACACGGTGCTGGAGAGGGCGGCCGCCACGGATACGGAGCTGTTTTACCGGATCTTTGATCAGATCTATGAGGCGATCCTGCTTTCCTGTACGCCTGTCGAAGGAGAAAGCCGGCAGGTATTTCTGGACCTGGCGCCTTGCAACTGTTTTTACCTGCAGGAGCAGCCCGAAACGGAGAACCGGCTCCTGTTTTACGACCAGGAGTTTGTTGCTGATGAAGGGACACCGGGGTATGCCATGTACCGGACCATCCGGTATTTTTTCGCATCTTCTCCCAAAGCAAGGGCAGTTATGTCTGCCGATGAGGTGTATGAGAGGTACGGGATCACCGGGGCGCTGCAGGAGGAGTACGAAAAGCAGGAGGCGCGCTTCATCAGCGGGATCAGGCAGACGGATCGGTATAAATGGCTCCTTGAGGTGTCCACGCCGGATTATCAGGCCATGCTGGAGAGGGCTTTGCGGCTGAAGACGGAGCTTCCGGCGCCTTCTGAGAAAAAGCCTTATCATGTGGGGTATGTCCCGGGTGTGTTTGACCTCTTTCACAAAGGGCATCTCCGACTGATCGAGCGATGCAAGGAGCGTTGCGACATCCTGATCGTGGGTGTGCTGACAGATGAGCTGGTGGAATTTTATAAAGGACGCAGGCCGGTCGTATCCTGCGCGGACCGGATGGAGGTGATCGCCGGTCTGCGGGCTGTGGACAGAGTCATTCCGGTGGATTTTGAAAATACGGATAAGCTCAAGGCCTGGGAACAGCTGCATTATGACTGTCACTTTTCCGGGGACGACCATGTAAATCATTGGAACGATGTGTGGGAGGAGCTGAAGAAACGCGGCTCCAATATGGAATTCTTTTCTTATACAGAAGGGATAAGCACGACGGCGATCCGGGAGAAAACACAGAGGGACGGTCCTTTTGTGTGAACATGTGTGTTCACACAAAAGGACCGTCCCTGTGATGGAGTAGAGACGAATGGAATATACAAAGGAACAGCTGGGCAGGCTCCGGGAAATAGACCTGGAGCTTTACCACAAACTGGAAGAGATATGTGCCAGGCATGAGCTGCGGTTTGTCACGGGATTTGGCACGACGCTGGGGGCGATCCGGCATAAGGGGTTTATTCCCTGGGATGATGACATGGATTTTCTGATGCCCCGGGAGGATTATGAAAAACTGATCCGGATCGCGCCAAAGGAGCTGGCCGGCAGCAGGTATGAGCTGCTCGAGCCGCGGACGACACGGGACTATGTGATGGCCTTTGCCAAGCTTTCCAGGAAGGATACGGTTTTCCTGGAGGCGGTGGATGAGCATGTGCGGTATCACAACGGGATCTGTATCGATATTTTCCCGATGGATTACTGGCCACAGGACAAGAAGGCCAGGAACAGGGTGGCATTTAAGTGTTATGTGCTGCTCAGGCTCTGTGTGCTGGCATCCTATGGGCGGCCGAAGCTGCCGCCCGCGATGGCGAAATGGAAAAGGTTCGCGGCCTATGCGGGGTGCATGTGCATCCATGGCCTGATGAAGCTTTTCTGTGTGACGACGCCGAAGCTCTATGACCGCTACCTGAGGCTGGCGACGTCTACGGATCCTGAGACGGCGGATCATTATGTCACGGATATGTGCTGGTGCTGGCCGCGCAAGGATGGGATGATCGGGCTGCAGTACCGGGATGAGGATCTGTTTGTGCCTCTTCGCGTGCCTTTTGAGGATACCACAGTGCCGGTACCGGAGAAGTACGACAGTTATCTGAAGACTGCCTACCGGGATTATATGAAGCTGCCTCCTGTGGAGAAACGGCACAGCCATAAGCCTTCTGTGCTGGTTTTTCCGGAGGAGATGGGGCAGGAGGGAACAATATCATGAATCCGGATTTTGTTGCTGTCGTCTATACCACTGATCGCAGGTACCTGCCGCAGACGGCTGCTTCCATAACATCTGTATGTGAAAACAATAAAGAGATACCAGGTATCTCTTTTTTTGTTCTGGGTCAGGGAATTGATGATACGGACATGCAGAAGCTGGCCGGTCATCTGGAAAAGTATCAGACGGAAGGACGGAAGAGAAGAGTCGTATACCGGGAGATCGGCCCGATCGAAGCATATTTTGATTTTTCCTTTGACACGACAGGCTGGAATCCCATTGTACTGGCCAGGCTTGTGATGGACCGGCTCCTTCCGGAGGATATGGAGAGGGTGCTGTATCTGGACGGGGACACCATCGTGCGCGGGGATCTGCGGCCGCTTTGGACGTCCGATCTGAAGGGCTGTGTGATCGGCGCCTGTATTGAGCCGACCTGCAGCCATGAGAGAAAAGAGGGTCTGGGACTGAAAGGGCTGCCGTATTTCAACGCCGGCGTGCTGCTGGTGGATCTCAGCCGCTGGCGCGCGGAGGGAACGGGCTGCAGGATCGTCGATTATTACAGGAAGAACGGCGGCAGGCTTTTTGCCAATGACCAGGACGCGATCAACGGGAGCCTGGCCGGCAGTATATGTCCGCTCTCTGTGACGTATAATTATCAGAATACATATGACCTGTACCGATATCGGCTGTTGGAAAAAAACTGCGATTATCCTGTACCCTCCCGGGAAGAGCTGGACCGGATCAGGCGGGATCCGTGCATTGTCCATTTCCTGGGGGAGGAACGGCCCTGGAGGAAGGGAAATACGCACCGGTTCCGGGATGAGTATCTGCGGTATCTGGGGCTGACGCCGTGGAAGGGAGAGGGGATGGAGGATGGATGGGGGATGTATTTCATGTGCTGGAGGGTCTTTAATCTGGTCATGAAGCCCTTTCCTGTGATGCGGCTCCGGGTGATCAACGGATTGATTCCGGCGATGCTCAGGTGGAGGAGGGGGAGGGTGAATGAGTCAAGGAACCTGTCCCCTTGACTCATTCTCAAATGTTGTTGCTCATATTAAAAAAAGGGATTATAATAATTAACTGTTATAAGGTATAATGCGAATTGTATAACCTATTTCGCCGCAGCAGGCTGATATGAGGCCGGAGAGGACATGATACCTGGGTGATCTGCCTGCGGCTGGCTTTGTAACTGCGAAGGAGCCTGTAACTGAACAGTTACAGAAAATGGGAACTGGACGTCCCGTCTATGCGGGAAGTGGCCGCCGAAGGAGAGAGGAGGTAGGAGTATGGAGCTTCCAGGACTGATCTATACCAATGAGAATTGTATCAGCTGTAATAAGTGTGTGAAGGTCTGTACTTCTCCCGGTGCGAGTTACCTGCATATCAAAGGCAATAATCTGGCGGTTTACATCAATCCTTCGCGGTGTGTTTCGTGCGGTGCCTGTTTTTCGATCTGTGAGCATGACGCAAGGGGGTATCGGGATGATACCGAGGCGTTTTTTGAGGATCTGGCGAGGGGAGAGGCGGTCAGTGTGCTGGTGGCGCCGGCGTTCAAGGCTGCTTATCCGGAGGAGTACGGTCGGATCCTGGGCGGACTTAAGGCATTGGGTGTCAGGCGGATCATTTCGGTTGCCTTTGGGGCGGACATTTGCACCTGGGCATATCTGAAATATATGGAGGAGAACGATTATTATGGAGCGATCTCCACGCCTTGTCCGGTGACGGTTTCTTATGTGGAGCATTGCGTTCCGGAGCTGATCCCCAGGCTGATGCCGGTTCAGAGTCCTATGAATTGCGCGGCTGTTTATTGCCGTGAGGAGCTCGGGATCACGGACAGGCTCGCTTTTATCGGTCCGTGTATCGGCAAAAAACTGGAGACGGACGATTATGGCGGGGGTCCGGTACATTATAATGTCACATTCCTGAAGCTGATGGCGTATGTGCATGAGCATCATGTTTATGGTGAGGATGTGTCCGATGAGATCGAGTACGGACTGGGTTCCTTTTATCCGGCTCCGGGCGGCCTGGCGGACAATATCCGCTGGTTCCTCGGAGACGATGCCCGTATCCGTGTAGTCTCCGGAAAGACATATCTGTACGGCTGGATCAATAAGAACGCGGCCAGACTCGCGTCGGGAGAGGTGCCGTTCATGCTGATCGATGCCTTGAACTGTCAGGACGGGTGTATCGAGGGAACAGCGAGTGAGGCCGGGCGGTTTGAAGGGGATGAGAGCCTGTATACGATACAGACGATCCGGGAAATAAGTAAACGGCCTGATGAGGATTCGCCCTGGAATCCGGCCCTGACTCCGCCCCAGAGACTGGAAAGACTCAATCGTATGTTCGCCGGGCTGTCGCTTACTCATTATATGCGTTCATATACTGACCGCAGCGGGAACTTCAGGATACAGATCCCGACACAGGAAGAGGCGGACAGGATTTTTAACGAGATGCATAAACCCACACCGGAGTCAAGGCAGATCAACTGTTCCACCTGCGGTTATGCGTCCTGTTATGACATGATGGTTGCGATCTATAATCATTTCAACGATAAAAGAAGCTGTATTTATTATGAAAAGGAGGAAGCCCTCCGGCTCGAGCGGCTTTCCTTCTATGATCAGATGACAGGCGCGCTGAACCGGCGGGCAATGGAGAGTTCACTGGTCAATATGATGTTCCCCCATAAATCCGTGGCGGTGATCGTCGTGGACATCAACGGCCTGAAGGAGGCCAATGATACCTTGGGGCATGAGGCGGGGGACCGGCTGATCATCACGGTGGCCGGATGTCTGATCAGCTCCTTTGGATCCGGAAATGTATTCCGGACGGGAGGAGACGAGTTCCTCGTCATCTGGCAGGATCATTCGGAGGAGGAAGTCAAAAAAGAGATCGAACAGGTCCGGATGAAGCTGGCCAAAGACGGATCGAGCGCTGCGATCGGCTATGCCTACATCTCCGAGTTCGCTTCGAATTTTGAGGAGATGAAGAGTCAGGCGGATAAAGCGATGTATGAGGATAAGGAGCAGTATTATGCCAGGACGGGAAAGCGGCGATAAGGCGCCGGGTCTGGCCTCGTAACTGTGAAGGAGTCTGTGCCTGAACGGGTAACTCCGCGAGTATAGAGAGTACAAACGGTGATAGCGCTCAGGAATATGGATGGAATATGGCGGAATAACGCGCTTAGAAACGCTCAGAAATTTCTGTGGATAACCATATACTCCGTCGTATGTATCAGTGTCACGAAGGTGAGCGGCTGATGAAGCGGCCGCGCCGGGTGACGATCCAATAAAAATAAGAAGATCTGATATATATACAGTGGAGGTATAAAAATGAAAAAAGCTGCTCTTGTTATGATGTTGTGCATGTCCATGTCTCTTCCGGTATTCGCTCAGGAGGCTGCTCCGGAGACGACGACTCAGGAGGCTGTCGCAGCGGCGGAGGATGCCGCTCCGGCCGAGTTTGTCTGGGATGATCTGATGCAGGAATCCTTTGCAGCAAACGGATACAGTGGGACGTTCTATACGATCGATGCGCTGGGAATGGAAATGCTCGTTCCGGATGGCCTGGAGAAGAGACAGCCTACGGAAGAGGAGAGCAAGACGGACACCGTCCTTGTTTTCGCGAACGAAGAAGAGAATCAGAAGATCGAGCTGGTGCTGGGGCCGGTTGGAGAATGCCAGACGCTTGAGGATGTGAAGGAATTTATGGCGGAGACTTATCCGGAGATCAGCGTGAACGAGACGATCATCAATGGTCTGGATACGCTTGTTTTCGGAAGTGAAGCGACGGATTCCATGACGGTGCTGATCGGTGCCGGCGAGGCGGGCTTCCTTCGGGTCATCTGCCGTCCGGTGGTGGATCCGGAGATGAATCAGCTGTATTCATATGTCGCCGCTTCCATTATGCCGATCGAGGAGTAAATCAAGGGACGGATTGAGGAGGGCTGGTTACTGAACCAGCCCTCCTGTCTCATTCAGAAAACCG
>JAFWDX010000207.1 GCA_017515945.1 Blautia sp.
GAACCTCCCTATACCGGAGATGAAGCGCGGCGGCGGAGTGGGCGCTGTTGCTGGCTGCTGCCGGTACTGCAATATCCGGCATAATGGTTGTCCGGATCCGGAAAAAGAGGGGAGAGAAAAAATGACGGCGAAGCCTTTGGCCGGCCTGTTTATGATCCTTGCATTGTGCGTAATGGTCATGAGCGGTTTCAGGCTGTATGTTGTGACATCTGGCAGCATGGCTCCTGCGATCCCGACAGGTTCGATGATCCTGGTCAGCCGGGAGCCGTTTTCCGGCATCCGGGAAGGCAATATCGTAACATATCGCCTGAATGGAGGTGATACGGTGGTCACGCATCGGGTCGTAGCAGTGGACAGCCAGAAAAAAGATCTGCGTACCAAAGGTGATGCGAACGCACTGGCAGATCCTGTCCCTGTGTCTGACAGGCAGATCATTGGCGTTGTACGCATGATCATACCGTATCTGGGAAAAATATGGGTCAGGTCAGGGCGACTGCTGCTCGCAGTGGTCATTATACTCGTGGAAACGATCAAATGGATGATGAAGGAGCAAGGAGGCACTAACAAAAAATGACAGAGAGAAAACCGGCATTTTCAGGCGCGATCATGATCCTGGCGGTGGTGATCCTGCTTACCGGACATACAGCTGCATATCAGACGGCACAGACCGATACATTGGATAATCCGGTGACGGCCGGTGAAGTATCGATCGAGCTGACTGAGCCCGGTTATACGGACAGGCAACAGGTTGCACCAAATTCGGAGATCATAAAAGATCCGACCATCATAAACACGGGAACTGTTGACGCATATGTCTATCTGGAGGTCAGGATCCCTGTCCGCGAGGTACGTCTTGCCGAAAGGGCACAGATCAGTCCGCCTGAGCACCTGGAACTGTTTTCCTTTGAGCCTGCTTCCTCATGGTCTCTGATCGAAAAAGAGGAGATGGAGAACGAGATGCGCTACGTGTTCGCCTATTCGAAAGAGATCTGTCCGGGAGAAAAAACGACGCCGCTTTTCGAAAAAATACGGACAGTTTCGTATGCGGAGGGAGACGTTCCCGAAAACCAGGAGCTTGATGTCCATATACTTGCCAGGGCGGTGCAGAGCTTTTCCTGGACGGATCCATTGCAGGCTTATCAATCATATTTTATATTCGCGCGACCGAATACATGAAAATGTGTCTGGATTTCCGCACAGTATATGCAGAGGCTCTTAATACGTGAAATCAAAGATTTTCACGTATTAAGACCCTCTGGTAAAAAATAAATGAGTATCAGGGGGACTGATCATGTCATTGTCAAACAAACGGATCCGCAAATCCCTGGCCGCAGTGATGTCTCTCGCGGTCTTCATCAGCGCTCATTGTTCCGAAATACATCCGGCAGAGATGATTGAGAAGTCCGGGCAGTTCTTTGATGAGGTTTTTACCGATGGGGAGGGCACAACCGGGACAGAGGGACTTACGGGTGAATATCAGGATCTTTTTACGGACTTTACGGGAGAAGACTTTCAGAGCAAATCTCCGGATATGGA
>JAFWDX010000021.1 GCA_017515945.1 Blautia sp.
CTGTTCAGTCACAAGCTCCTTCACAGTTACGAGGCCAGGCGCGGGCTCCTTTCGTCGCATTGGAAGTGCGCCTGGCCTTGACTGTTCATCTTTTGATCCACGCACCTCGCAGTAAATGCGAGGTGCTGACTGAACAGTTACTCCTCCATCAGATATTGTCCGTAATAAGCTCACCTATGCAGATCGTAAAACCATTTATAACGACAGAAGGAACGCGGTCTGAGAAAGAATAGTATTTCGACGCATTCCTTTCATCGGAAAAATCAAAGACATTGACGCCTTTTTCATCCGGATTTACGATCCAGTATTCCCGGACTCCGGCTTCCCGATACCTGTTCAATTTATAAAGATAATCCCGGCTGGCAGTGGAGGGTGATACAATTTCAATAATCCAGTCCGGCGCTCCATCACACCCTTTTTCTTTTCTTTTCTCAGGATTACAGACTACGGTAATATCCGGCTCATAATAATCATGATCATCATCCATGCCGAACAGATAAACCGCATATGGAGCCGTATATACTTTGCATTTTCCATTATGGCTTTTAATATAGTTTCTGATCTCAGCGAACACCTCTCCCTCAATCTCCTGATGCAGGCTCGAGGGAGAGGCCATATAGAAGAGCTGTCCTCCGATCAGTTCTGCACGGATACCTTCCGGCAGCGCTTCGATATCGGAAACTGTGTACTGTGTATCCTGTTTTATCACTCCTGATGATGCAGCCATAGTACCTTCCTTTATTGATGATCGATAACTGTTCAGACACAAGCTCCTGCACGGTTACCGGTCAATAACCTCAACAAGTTCAATGCTGAAATTAAGCTCTTTCCCGGCCATCTCATGATTGGCGTCCAGTGTGATCATCGTCTCATCTTTTGCCGTCACCTTTACCGGGAATGGCTGGCCATACTGATTCTGCAGGTAAACCTGCTGACCGACGGTGAGCGCCTCAGAACCCGGCAGCTGCGCGATCGGAACGGTGAAAATCGCCCGCGGATCCGCCTCGCCATAAGCATCTGCGGGCAGAAGGTGAATGTCCACCTTCTCTCCGACCTCCATATCGGCCACAGCCCGGTCAAAGCCCTTGATCATCATGCCGGCGCCGCAGACAAACTCCAGCGGCTCGCCCCTGTCGTAGGAAGAATCAAACTGCGTGCCGTCGTTGAAGGTACCTCTGTAATGCGTGCGGCAGGTCTTACCAACATTCCTGCCTTTTATTTCCGATTCTTTGTGGCATCCGCCGCAGCCGCCCTCTTCATGATGACCGCAGCTGCCTTCCTCATGATGGCCGCAGCTGCCTTCATGATCTGAGCAGCTGTGTCCTTCACCATGATGTGAGCAATTAGCGCCTGTGTTGACCAGTTCTCCCTTCAGATAAGCCTCTACAGCCTCATCTGCGGAGCCGGAAGCTCCCGCGCACAGCTCGATCCCTCTCTCACTCAGCGCGGCCTGAGCCCCGCCGCCGATTCCTCCGCAGATCAGGACGTCAATGCTGTTGGCATCCAGCAGCCCGGCCAGGGCGCCGTGCCCACTGCCATTTGAACCGATGATCTCAGAGGACACCACCTTGCCGTCCTCCACCTCATAAACCTTAAATTCCTCTGTATGGCCGAAATGTTGAAATACTTCCCCGTTTTCATATGTTACTGCTATTCTCATTTTTCCCTATGACTGTCTGAAATACATGATAACTCCAGTCAGACACCGCCTTATACCCCCTCCATGTAAAGACAGATGGCGGGTTGGTATCTTTATAAAGCGGATTCATACCGGTTCAGCCACACATTTCCTGACAATTACAAAGCCTGATGCAGGCCCCCTGACAGTTACAAAGCCAGACGCAGGTTCCCTGACAGTTATAAAGCCTAATGCAGGCCCCCTGACAGTTATAAAGCCAGACGCAGGTTCCTTTCAAGGGATGACTGCAGTGTCACAGTAAATGCGGAATGCTATGCTGGCTGAACATGAACCCGGATTCATATATTTCTTTACTGTCATTTTCCTTTCATAATATTAGAATTGCTGTAGCAAACATAATAACCTATTTTTCTTCAGAATGCAAACTGCCTGCGAGAATATGCCGGTTACAGATTTTGCAGGCGCTTGTATATAATAATAAGATTAAAAGTAATTGTTCAGTCCGTATCCTGTATTTACTGCGATACCGTAAGCTCTCCCGGGAGGAGTTTTCGCCAGGCCTCATCACTGTAAAAGGCCTGAGGCTGAGCAGTTTGATTCATATCCCATACTTCAGGAGGTGATTGCGATCAGCACAAACAGTAAGACAAGATTCTACAGAGCACTGGACAAACTGGCCGATGATCCGGCAGTAGCAAAGATCAAAAACTATTCTCAGCATAAGGGAACCAGCACGTTCCGGCATTGCTGGAATGTGGCGATATACAGCTTTCACCTGGCCGAAAAGCTCGGCTGGGAAATTGACGAGGTTGCTCTTGCGAAGGGCGCCATGCTTCACGATTATTACCTTTACACAGTAGCGGATAAACAAAAAGAAACCAATATCTCCGATTTCCGACATGGACGGACACATCCGCAGCTTGCACTGGAAAACGCTAAATCCGAATTCTATCTGACGCTCAAGGAACAGAACATGATCCGGAGCCATATGTGGCCCCTGACGCTGTTCCACATGCCGATGTCAAAAGAGGCCTGGCTGATCTCCATGGCAGACAAATACTGTGCCGTGCGTGAAATGTACGGCGATACCAAGGATCTGGATCCGGACGTCCATACACCCTGGATCCGGGATCTGGCACACAAAAAGATGCGCCAGGTTTTTGAAGGTGTGTAAAAACTGGGAATGAGTCATGGGGACAGGTTCCTTGGTGAGTCACGGGGACAGGTTCCTTGGCGAGTCATGGGGACAGGTTCC
>JAFWDX010000208.1 GCA_017515945.1 Blautia sp.
CATACCAGGTGGTGCCTCCGTTCTCCATATGATTGAGAAGGGAGCGGTATTGTGCATTGCCTGGCTCGAGGCGCACGGCTTCGCGGATCTCATTGAGCGCCGTGACATTGTTGCCCAGCCCCATGTGGGCGAGGGAACACAGATAATGCCATTCTCCTCCCCGCTGGCCCAGTGTGCCCAGCACATTCATAGCCTCCTGGTAATGGCCGTTCTGTATATAATTGGCTGCAGCCTGCCGGCGCATCGCTTCCTCGTCCTGATAGGTCGTAGAACCGCCCTGCCTGCCATAGCCGCCAAATCCGCCAAAACCGCCATATCCCCCGAATCCGCCATACCCGCCATATCCGCCGGCACTGCCGGTATCCGATCCATACTGACGTTCATGCATGATCTGCTCATAGGCCTGCTGTACTTCTTTAAATTTTTCCTCCGCCTGGGCGCGGTTCGGGTTGTTGATATTGGCATCGGGGTGGTACCGCCGGCTCAGTTTCCGATAGGCTTTTTTGACCTCCTCATCTGACGCGCTCCGGGGCACTCCCAGTACCTTATATGGGTCAAGCATGTTTCAACTCCTGTCTCCTTTTACGTCCAATAGCTTCAAACCGCAGCCAGACACCGGAATATAAAATATTGCGCAGGATATCGGCATAACGGATCACCGGAAGCTGCTCAAATTCCCGGCAGGCTTCGGCCATCATCATCATCAGAAGAGTGCGGACTTCTTTCTCAAAGGCAGATGGATCCGTACCCGGTGTCCATTTATCTGAGAAAGGATTGTAGCTGCCGCTTTTGCAGTCTTTTTCCAGATCATCGTACGCATCCAGCAGATAAATGAATTTGCCAAGATAAAAGCCCAGCCTGCGCAGGGCAGGAGACCACTCATCCTCTTTCCATGCGAGGATCTCCTCCATCAGCCGGCCAAAGATCCCGGCCATCGCATCCAGATCCCTGCTCTCCTTTTTTTCCCCCTCGGAAAGCTCTGACAGGCAGCCGCGTATGAGGCGGATCTTTTTCCCATATATCTGCTCAAGTTTCTTTACTCTGCTTTTCAAAAGCCCGGCATAAGCCAGTCCCACCGGCGCCTTTTCATCATTCCAGTCATCCATGCACTTGTAGTAAGCGAGGATCACGTTCATATCCGCGGCATACTCCGTGATCTCGGATTTGCGGACAGGGTGTGGTTTAAACGGAGCGACGATGCACCTCGTCGTACCCCGCCGCACCCTCGGCTCATACAGACCGCTCAGCAGCAGGACCACAAAAGTCATGTCAAACGTCAGGGAAAGCTGCCCGGGAATCCCGTACCTCTCCCTCAGCTCCCGGCAGAGACCGCAGTAAAATGAACGGTAAAGCTCATAATCTTTGAATTTCAGCTCCTGCCGGTTGAAAACCACATAGCCAAACATGAATAAGGCCCTCAGCTGTTTTTAATGAATTTATTGTGGCACTTGGGGCAGCTGATCTCTATCCTGCCCTTTCCTCTGGGGATGCGGATCTTTTGTCCGCAGCCGGGACAGCTGTAGATGTGATAATCTTTGCGCTGCTTCATGATATTTTTTTCTCTGCTCCACCAGGAACGCAGGGATGCAGTTTTTTCCAGGTAGGCGCGGTTTTCCTCATACCGTTTGCTGATATCTCTGCTGAAGATCCTGTAACAGTTATAAACCAGCGCGATCAGGCCCAATGCTTCGATAAGCGAGCCCAGGCGGCTCCTGCTGCCGCCCATCAGAGTAGATATGATGATCAGAGCCAGAGCCGCTATAAAAGTCCCTCTGGCAAAATCATCTACTCCATAGCGTCCCTGCATGAATCGATTCAGTCGATCTCTAAAATTGTCCATAGTCCTCCCCTTCGATAATGAATTCTCTCACGCACCTTGCAGTAAATGCGAGGTGCTGACTGAACAGTTACAAACACGCCAGTACAATCACTATATCCTACCATTTTATTTAAAGAAATGCAAGCGGAAGGGTTGACTTCGCCGTTCGGCTTATAATATAATAATTCCGTAAAAAAAAGCCGTTCGGCTAAGAATGGAATGAATGATCATTTTTAAGCCGTTCGGCTCATTTTTTGAAGCAGGATGAGATTTTAGCCGTACGGCTTATTTTTTTGAAAACGAGCAAGTCCGGTTCTCAGAAAGGACAAGAAATGAAGATAACTGATCCCGGTTCTTTTGGCGCCGCGATCCGCAAGAGACGCAAAGAGCTTCATTATACCCAGGCTTTCATAGCTGATTTTACGGGTTTCAGCGTCAGCTTTATCTCTGACCTGGAAAACGGCAAAAAAACTGTGGAGCTCGGTAAAGCCATCCATCTCGCCAACACCCTCGGCATGGATCTTTTGCTGAATCCGAGAGGTAAAAGCGAATGAAGAAAAAAAATATAAGCATAGAGATCGGAGGCGTACAGGTTCCAGTCGGCGAGATCACAGGTGAGGATTCCTCTGCAGCCAGTTTCTGTTACAAAGAAGAATACCTGAAAGGGAGAAACGCAGTGCCTGTATCTCTGAGCCTGCCGCTGCAGCCTGAGCCTTTTCCCCCGGATGTGACCCGCCGCTTTTTTGAGGGGCTCCTGCCCGAAGGGTTCACCAGGACATCCGTTGCCAGATGGATGCACGCAGATGCGGGTGATTATCTGTACATGCTCACAGGTCTTGGCAAGGAATGCCTCGGCGCCATCCGTGTCACAGAGGACGGCAGTCCGGAAGCAGAGCCATCCTATGAAAAGCTTTCTCTGGATCAGGTGGCTGCCCTCGCCAGAGAAGGCGCTACAAAGTCCGCCGAGCTGGTCACCCGTGCCCACCTGTCTCTCACGGGAGCTTCAGGAAAAGTAGGGCTGTACTATAACAAGTCAGGACAGGAATGGTATCTGCCCAGAGGCGATGCCCCCAGTACCCATATTGTGAAACAAAGTCATGTACGGCTGGAGGGGATCGTCGCCAATGAACAGCTCTCGCTCCTCACTGCAAAATATGCAGGGCTGGAGGTGCCATCCAGCTTCATCATCAATACCGGTGATTCAAAGGATGAAGAGGTGCTGTTCGCCACCGAACGCTTTGACCGCACTTTTGAAGGCAGCACGCGCGTCGTGAGCGGCAGACCCTGCCCGCTGCGCCTGCATCAGGAGGATTTCGCCCAGGCTCTGGGGATTTCCTCTGCGGAAAAATACGAACATGATCAGGCAGATTACCTGCGCAAAATGTTCGGGCTGCTGAGCGCAGCCTCAACGGATCCCGTTGCGGATCAGCTGAAGCTCTGGGATATGGTCGTATTCGACTACCTGATCGGCAATACGGACTGCCATCTCAAGAATTTTTCCCTGCTCTATGGCAAAGATCTGTCAACGATACGCCTGGCCCCGGCTTACGATATAGTCAGCACCTGTGTATACGAAAACAGTTCCCGGGACATGGCTTTTTCCATAGGCGGTGAATATGAACTGGACAAGATCAGCCGGGCCTCATTTGAGGCCAGCACTGCCGCAACAGGTCTGGGGAGCCGTATCGCCATGGCACGCTTTGACGACCTCTGCGCACGTTTTCTGCCCGCGCTTGAGAGAGCCGGGGAGGAACTTACGGCGCAGGGCTTCAGGAGTATCCCGTCTATCAAGGCGCGGATCCTGGAGGGCGGCGGTATCCGTCTGGTCTGAGGAGAAAGAAACGCCTGTGACTGAACAGTTACAGATATAAAACAGAAAGGAACATCGTTCGATGAGCTACAGTTTTCAAAGCATGGTCCGTTACAGTGAGATCGGGGCGGACGGGCATCTGACACTGCCCGGTCTGCTGGATTATTTCCAGGACTGCTGCACGTTCCAGTCTGCCGGCGCAGGCCATGACATCGATGAGATCGAAAACAGGCACCGGGCCTGGGTGCTAAATGCATGGCAGGTCGTGATCGACGCTCTGCCCAGGATCGGCGAGGCTGTTGTCATACGGACCCTTCCCTATGAATTGAAAGGATTCTGGGGGCTGAGAAATTTCATTCTCGAAAATACCAAAGGACAGCGCCTGGCCTGGGCCAATTCCATCTGGGCCAACATCAATACCCTCACCGGCCGGCCGGAAAGACTGACCGACGCGGACACCAGCGGATATGTCCTTGATGAGCGCATTGAAATGGACTATGCGCCAAGAAAGATCCTCCTGCCGGACAGCTGGGAGGCGCTGGAGCCTTTCCCGATCCAGCGCCATCTGCTCGATACCCATCATCACGTCAACAACTGTCAGTATGTCCGGATGGCCGGGGATTACCTGGAGGAAGGCACTCCCATACAGCAGCTTCGCGTTGATTACAAAAAGCAGGCCTTCCTGGGGGATATTTTTTACCCCTTTATATCCCGGCAGGAGGACCGGATTTATGTGATCTTTAACGGTAGTGAGGATATTTCAAAACCGGATCCCTATACCAGCGTAGAATTTTTGATAGGGAAGTGAAGGGGTCAGGCCCTCCGAACAAAGAGTGAACA
>JAFWDX010000209.1 GCA_017515945.1 Blautia sp.
GACCAAGTATCTTTTGAACAGAAGCTGCAAAGTGGAAGTGAGAAGGGGCTTAAAGGTCATTGACAAAGACTTATCTATATGTTAGCATGTATGCAGTTTTGAGGGTGCAGGTTTATAATTTATGATTTATTATAAAACAGCCGTAAGGCTGTTTTTTTCTGTCTAAAGGATACTCACACGACCAAATACATGGAAAATACTCACGCGCTGCCAAGGCACGTCTGCGCTCGCGCGATCAAATACATAGAATTTCCGTAACTGTTCAGTCAGCACCTCGCATTTACTGCGAGGTGCGTGGAGCAAAAGCTGAACAGCCAAGGCCAGGCGCACTTCCAATGCGACGAAAGGAGCCTGCGCCTGGCCTCGTAACTGTGAAGGAGCTTGTGACTGAACAGTTACGAATTTCCACGTATTAAGACCTTCTGGTATAAGTTTCACAGGATGCAGGTTTATATGGAAAATATTCGACGTAAATACTTTGGCGATAAGGCGTTTTATTTTATGGTGTTGGGAATCGCTGTCCCGATTATGATCCAGAACGGGATCACGAATTTTGTCGGAATGCTGGACAATATCATGATCGGCCGTGTCGGAACCGGTCAGATGTCCGGCGCGTCAATCGTAAATCAGCTGATCATGGTATATAATTTATGCATTTTCGGCGGGATATCCGGTGCCGGTATTTTTACTGCCCAGTATTTCGGACAGGGACAGCAAGAGGGGATCAGGGCCACCTTCAGATTTAAGCTTTGGCTTGCTGCCATCGTAACGATCCTGACGACGATCCTCTTTCTGACAGAAGGAAGCGGTCTTATCAATCTATATCTCAGCGGAGAAGGGACGCCGCAGCAGCGTCAGGAGATCCTGACTTATGGCCTGCAGTACCTGCATATCATGCTCGCGGGTCTCCCGGCTTTCATGCTTGCGCAGGTCTATGCCGGAACCCTGCGTGAATGCGGAGAAACCCTTATGCCCATGACGGCGGGGATCACAGCAGTATTTGTGAACCTCGTTTTCAATTATCTCCTGATCTATGGCAAATTCGGATTTCCGCGTATGGGCGTTGCAGGCGCGGCGGCCGCCACAGTCCTTTCCCGCTATGTGGAATGCTTTATCATAGTCCTGTGGACGCATACCAAAGGCAGAAAGCTGGCTTTCGTTGAGGGCCTGTATTCGACGATGAAAGTTCCGCGCATACTTCTGCGCAAATTCATTGTGACCGGAATGCCGCTTCTGATCAATGAGACGCTCTGGTCCGGAGGCGTCGCCATGCTTGCCCAGTGCTACTCGGTAAGAGGTCTCGATGTGGTCGCCGCCCTGAATATTTCAAACACGATCACGAATCTGTTTAACATTGTTTTGATCTCAATGGGTAATTCGGTAGCTATCATAGTAGGCCAGCTTCTGGGCGCCGGCCGTCTGGATGAAGCAAGGGATACGGACAGAAAACTGATCTGCATGTCCGTGATGCTGTGTATCCTGCCCGGACTGATCATGTTCCTGATCGCTCCGCTGTTCCCGGAAATCTATCTGACAACGGACGCAGTGAGGGGGACAGCAGCATCGTTTATCCGGGTCGGCGCGGCTTTCATGCCTGTCAACGCTTTTCTGAACGCATCTTATTTTACATTGCGCTCAGGAGGGAAAACCATCATCACCTTTATTTTTGACAGTGTATTTATCTGGTGTGTCAGTGTGACAAGTGCATTTATACTCACACGGTTCACAGCCCTGCCTGTAGTCGCGGTCTTTACGATCGTGACATCCATGGAAATCCTGAAGGCGGTTTTCGGTTTTATCCTGGTAAAAAAAGGTATATGGGTCCAAAATATCGTTTCCTGACAGCACAGGGGGGCATCCCTCCTGTGCTTTTTTATGTATTGAAATTTGTACAAAAATATATTAGAATAAAGACACAGAAATTGTATACAAAATACAATGGGCAAAAATGCTTTACTTCGCATTTACTGCGAGGCGCGCGAGAATAAAGTTGAACAGTCAAGGTCAGGCGCACTTCCATTGCGACGAAAGGAGCCTGCGCCTCCCAAGGGACGCCTTCGGTGTGGCCTCGTAACTGTGAAGAAACTTGTGACTGAACAGTTACGTTATTTCGTTTATTATCTGTCAGAGGTGAGATCAATGGTTCTCTACGCACATGCCAAAATTAATCTGGGTCTTGATGTGGTTGACAAACGCGAGGATGGTTACCACAATATTCGGACGATCATGCAGACCATAGGGATCTGTGACTGTATCCGTATCGAAAGATATCCGGAGGGAGAGGGAAAGATTCATATCATATCAAACAGTGAGGAGATTCCGGAGGGTCCCTCCAATCTGATCTGGAAAGCAGCCCGGGTGTTGATGGATGACCTCCCGCAGATCGAGGGGCTCAAAATAACCCTGGAAAAAAATATCCCCGTGGCTGCAGGCCTGGCGGGCAGCAGCACTGACGCGGCAGCCACACTGCGAGGACTGAATGAAATGTTTTCCCTGGGACTGGATGACGCGGCTTTATGTGCCTGCGCAGCCAGGGTCGGCGCCGATGTGCCGTTCCTGATCAGAGGCGGCACAGCGCTGGCTGAAGGGATCGGTGAAGTGCTTACCCCCCTGCCGTCGCCGCCCCAGGCCGTTTTGCTGCTGGCCAAACCCGCGGTCAGCATTTCCACAAAAGAGGCATATGAAAGCCTTTCCCTGGACGCCGGGATCCGCCATCCGGATATGGATGGCTGTGTCAAAAATTTAAAAGACGGAAATATGAAAGGCTTCGCCAGAAAGCTTGAAAATATCTTTGAACCGGGCATTATAGCCGACCATCCGGTCATCCTGCAGCTGAAGCGGATCATGGAAGAGAAAGGAGCCCTGGCCGCATGCATGAGCGGCAGCGGACCTACGGTATATGGGATGTTTTCAAAGCTCCAGGATGCTGTACAGGCGCGTAAGCAGATCTGTGAAATGTATCCGGACGCGTATACCTGCATAACGGACTTTCATCCACAGACTCCGGAAATATTCTGGCCTGCCGGGCGATATACCAGAGGCTGCCCAGCTTAGGATCTTCGAAACATAACTTGTACATCCTATAAGTGGAAGAGGCGCAAAGCATAAGGAGATACAGAGATGATGAGTGAGTTTTCTGTTGACATGGATGAATATCTGCCGTTGCGCGATGTGGTATTCAATACGCTTCGCAAAGCGATCCTCAAGGGAGAGCTCAAGCCGGGAGAGCGGCTGATGGAGATCGCCCTCGCGGATAAGCTCGGCGTCAGCCGCACACCCATCAGGGAAGCCATGCGCAAGCTCGAACTGGAGGGACTTGTAGTCATGGTGCCCCGTAAGGGTGCACAGGTTGCCAATATTACGGAAAAGGATCTTAACGATGTGCTTGAGGTCAGGATCGCACTGGAAAACATGGCTATTGAAAAGGCCTGTGCGCGGATGACGCAGGAAGATATCCAGGAACTTGAACATGCGGCGGAAGATTTTAACAGGATCATCACCGGCGGTTCTCTGGTTGAGATGGCCGAGGCAGATGAAGAATTCCATGAAAGGATCTACCGCGCATCAGGCAATGACCGGTTGATGCAGGTACTCAGCAATCTGCGTGAACAGATCTACCGCTACAGGATCGAGTACCTTAAGGATGAAACGACAAGGCAGCAGCTGGTTGGGGAGCACACCATGATGACCAGGGCCATCAGGGACCGGGATGTAAAAAAAGCTCAGGAGCTGTCATTTGAACATCTGGAAAATCAGCGTAAAGCCATCATGCATTCCATACATCCGGACAGACACCCCAGATGAGTCCCGTTTTCGGGATTGCCTTTTTGCGGTAATGATGATATATTTAGATTTAGAGGCAACTGTTCAGTCAGCACCTCGCACTAGGTGCGTGAGACTAAAGATCAATAGCCAAGGCCACACTGAAGGCGTCCCTTGTGAGGCGCACTTTCATTACGACGAGGGGAGCCTGCGTCTGGCCTTGTAGCTGTGAAGGAGCTTGTGACTGAACAGTTACAGCTAACGCAACCATAACTGTGAAGGATCCTGTGATTGGACAGCAAACTCACAGGCTGCTTCATACCGGTTATGAATTCAGAATATGCAGGAGGAGACCATGAGTAAAGTAACCATCGTCCTTCTGGTGATCCTTGTCATACTGATCGGTGTGTTGATCGCACTGTATTTCTATGGAAAAAAGGCCCAGAAAAGACAGGAAGAGCAGCAGGCACAGATAGAAGCCACCAAACAGACCATTTCCATGTTGGTGATCGACAAAAAACGAATGCCGATAAAGGACTCAGGTCTCCCGCAGGTCGTTATAGACCAGACGCCAAAGCTGATGCGTCGACAAAAGCTGCCGATCGTCAAAGCAAAGATCGGGCCGCGTATTCAGATCATGATCGCGGATGAGAAAGTATTCGACCTGATTCCGCTTAAGAAAGAGATCAAAGCGGAGGTCAGCGGTCTTTATATCGTAGGTGTGAAGGGCATCCGGGGCAACCTTGATACAGCTCCGGCCAAAAAGAAAGGATTCTGGGCAAGGATGCGCGCAAAAGCGTCTGACGCGCTTGCCGATCAGAAAGCTTCTCAGAATTCCTCCAAAAAGAAGAAAAGTGCCAAAGGCTGAAAAAAAGCTGTGCGGATCTCCGCACAGCTTTTTTTTGTTACCATTCAGTCACGGTCTGCGCCCTGCGTGACCGTGATCCGCATGAGACACTCCGAAACCGTCCGGCCATTGTTTTCCAGGGTATAATGCAGGTCAAACTGAAGCCGCTCATCATCTCCGGACATCCTGTATTCATGTGTCCGGACGCCCATCTGAAAAACGCCGTGGGGTGTTTCATAAACAAAAAGAGACAGCACACCGGTTCTGAAGGTCATTTTGGTCTGTACGGCACCTTTTCTGGTGATCGTCATTTCCTCCCCGTCCGCTTCCAGATAATTGGTTACGGGGTTCCCATGATCCTCCAGCTGCTCCTCATAGCGCAGATGGTGACGGTCGTTTCCATAATAATAGATCCCCGGAACCAGGACTTCAATGGTATCCTGAGGCTGGTTCCGGTCATATATATGTACGGATTTATTGTGGACAAGTACATTTTTTTTCATAAACGGGTATCCCTATTTATCAATATTTGTAACTGTTCAGTCACAAGCTCCTTCACAGTTATCAATAATTTTCTATATCAATCTTCCTTGTCATCGTGACATCGTAAGGAAGAATGGAGTTGGCGAAATCCGTAAACTTCTCGGCCAGATCGCTGACAAAAAAGCGATAGGGGAATCCCTCCGGCACTTCCTCACTGCTGGTGAGGCCTTTTTTTTCAAGGAGCGCGGCCAGCTCCAGGGCTGTCTCGTAAGCCGGGTTGACCAGCTCTACAGAGTCGCCCATCACTTCGCGGATCACGGAGCGGAGCAGGGGATAATGGGTACAACCCAGGATCAACGTGTCTATTTTCTGTTCCTTCAGATCAGCCAGATACCTGGAGGCGACTTCATAGGTGACCGGGTCCTTCAGCCAGCCTTCTTCAACCAGAGGGACGAACAATGGGCATGCTTTCCCGAAAATGCTCAGAGATGGATCGATGCTCTTGAGGAATCTTTCATGGATCCGGCTTGATACGGTACCTTCGGTACCGATGACACCGATCCGCTTTGTCCGGGTCTTTTGGGCCGCGACCAGCGCTCCGGCTTCTATGACGCCGATCACGGGTATATCTGTCTCCCCGCGGACGGTATCCAGTGCAAAGGCGCTGGCTGTATTACATGCGATCACGATGGCCTTGACGGGCTGTTCCCGGAGAAAACGGATGATCTGGCGTGAATAGCGGAGGATCGTTTCCGGGGATTTGCTGCCGTAGGGCAGCCTGGCTGTGTCACCAAAGTAGATGATCTTTTCTGAGGGGAGATTACGCATGATCTCTCTCGCAACGGTCAGACCGCCTACTCCGGAATCGAAAACGCCTACAGGCGCATTTCTGTCAACTGTCATGAAATATCTACCTTTCGTAACTGTTCAGGCGCTGTTGAATCGCGCGAGTATATTGCCCTTTCATGGGATTAGTACAGGTACATGCCTCGTATATCACAGTATAGCATTCTGAGATACTTCCTGCAAGCCATGCGAGAGGGCAGCGGGGATGAGTCAAGGAACCTGTCCCCGTGACTCATTCTGTGAATTGACAAATATTGTCGAAAAGGTGGAATTTTTATTTCAGATTAGGTATAATAAAATGCCATAAAGGGAGGTGCGCTTCGCGCACAGTAAAAATGGGGGTATGTTGTATGAAAAACAGAAAACCGAGGCTGCTGACAGCAGGACTGGCGCTCACGCTGGCGTTAAGTACGGGCGGGAGCATGGCTGTTGCCGCAAGTGATACACCGGACAGGGAAATGTTTGCCGACAAGGCAGCGGAAAAGATCAAATCCATCCATGCGGATTCAGCCGCATCGGAATCAGATCAGCTCGATACAGGGGAATCTGCAGAGACGACAGAGACGGAGAACGCAGAACAGCCTGAAACAGACGACTCAGATCAATCGGAGACAGCCGGCTCAGAGCAGGAAGAGGCAGATGCTGCAGAGACCGAAAGCGCAGAGCAGGAAGATCCGGAGCCTGAGGGGCAGGAAGAACCGGCACCGAAGGGAACAACGTCCGAACTGACTGAAGAAGCAGTAGCCGCCTTGCGTAAGGCTAATGACCTGGTCGTCCAGTATTCTTACGGAAAAGCGATCGCCGAGCTCAAAGCGGTTGAAAATTATTCGGATTTTATTCAGATCAATGAAGCCATCAAAAGCTATCAGAAGATGCGTGATGCCTGTGTGGAATATCCGTTGGAGGAGATCACACATATCTTTTTTCATACATTGATTTACGATACATCTAAGGCGTTTGACGATGATTATACTGCCGCAGGCTATAATCAGGTCATGACGACCATAAAGGAATTCAGGAAAATCCTGAAATACCTTTACAAGCGGGGCTATGTGCTGGTGAGTCCTCATGATATGGCCAAGGTCAATGAGGACGGCACCATGAGCCGCGGCAGGATCCTGCTCCCGGAGGGGAAAAAACCGCTTGTTCTTTCCCAGGACGATGTGAGCTATTATCATTATATGGACGGTGATGGATTCGCATCCCGCCTGGTTCTGGATGAGAATGGAGAAGTCAAGTGCGAATATATAGAGGACGACGGTTCCGTTTCGACAGGAGATTATGACCTGGTGCCGATCCTGGACGCTTTTGTGAAAGAGCATCCGGATTTTTCCTATCACGGACGCAAAGGCATCCTTGCCATGACCGGTTATAACGGTGTGCTGGGATACAGGACAGATGCGGCTTACCGGACCGGCGAAGAGCTGGATGAAAATCAGATCGATTTTCTGAATGCACATCCGGATTTTGATTTTGACGAAGAGGTCCGCCAGGCACGCGCCGTGGCGGATGCCATGAAAGCGAATGGCTGGGAGTTCGCCAGCCATACCTGGGGGCACAGAAATGCCACGACATCAAGCGCCGCGGAGCTCAGAGAGGACAATGAACGATACGAAAACAGCGTTGTTCCGGTCCTCGGTAAAACGGATATGATCATCTTTGCTTTTGGCGCGGATATCGGGAACTGGGATGAATACTCCTGGGATAATCCCAAATTCGCATATTACAAGAGCGCAGGATATAATTATTACTGCAACGTGGATTCCAGCCGGTACTGGGTCCAGATCACGCCGGACTTTTTCAGACAGGGACGGCGCAATCTGGACGGATACAGGATGTATTACAATCCTGAAATGCTTTCGGATCTGTTCAATGTTAAGAAAGTATGGGACAAATCCCGTCCGACTCCGGTTGAACCCATGGGCTGAAATTATGTTACTGTGAAGGAGTGTAACTGTTCAGTCAGTATCACGCATTTACTGTGACGCCGCAGGCGTGTCCTGGCAGGTGTGTGGGATAAATAGTTGAACAGCCACGAAGGAGCTTTTGACTGAACAGTTACAGATTTTGAATGGGAGGCACCGATATTGAAAAAAGAGGTTTATAAAACCTTTATCCTGTGCAGCATTGCGATGACCCTGACGATGGCTGGTACAGGCTGCGCGAATCCTTTCGGAGACGGAAACATTCCGGTCAGCAGCCTCACTACGGATGACGGCAGCGGGGCACAGAGCGATGACCCGGAAGCATCAGAGGATGTGCCGCAGGCGGAACGGCTGGTCACGGTCAGTGATCCTTCAGAGCTTGTGCATCTGGGCAGATATCAGGGTCTGGTTCTGCAGAAGCCTTCTGTGTCAGATGAAGATGTGGAAGCCGAGATCCGGAACAGACTTGCGGTACAGATCCCGGCCTCACAGGAGGCAGAGGCTGCTGTACAGGAGTCCGATACCGTGGTCATTAACTATGTCGGGACGATCGGCTCCGGTACGTTTGAAGGAAGCGTTGCCAACAATTACCGCCTGGTGATCGGCAGCGATGAGATGCAGGAGGGCTTTGAGGAAGCCCTGATCGGCATGAAGACCGGGGAGACCCGTTCATTTACCCTGCCTGTCCGGACGCAGGACGGCGAGGTGGATGCGGTTTACCGGGTAACTTTACAGGCGATCATAAGGGAAGCGGAGTTTACGGATGAATGGGCACAGGCACAGGGAGCCGGTTCCGCACAGGAATACAGAGACGAGGTCAGGAAGGAGCTGGAGGACGGGATCGACATGGAAGCCGCATTGAGAAATGACGCATGGCAGCGGATCCTGTCTCAGAGCACGATATCCCAGTTCCCGGACAGAGACCTGACACTGGCTGAAGAGGAATATGAACAGATTGTAGCCGGTTATGCAGAAGAAGCAGATATGACGCTCACGGACTTTCTTGCTTCGCAGGGGATCGACGAAGATACCTACGAATCCATGCAGCTGACCTACGCCAAAGAAAAGGTGCTTCAGAACGTGATCGTTCAGACGATCCTGGATCAGGAGGGTCTCACGCTGGAAAGTGAGTCCGTAAAATCAGCCATGGAAACGATTGCACTGGAGTCCGGATTTAAGGACAGTGAAAAGCTGATCGAGAGTGTGGGCAGAACGCGGGTCATGGAAGCGGCCGCTTTGCGGGTGGTTCAGGATCTGGCGGTGGCAGCAGCTTCTTCTTCAGCATCCTGAGTTTTTATTTGAGGAGGATCACGCAGACATCGGCCGAGGCACGGAAGTGCCCGCCTATGATCTGACGGGAAGGGTGAACGAGAAAAGATGGACAAACGAACTCTGCGTGAAAGGCGGCGCAGAAAACAGCTTCAGCTCAGACGTCGGAAGATGATCCGGCTGGGGATATACGGAGCCGGGGCATTGCTGCTGGCTGTTTTTGTGATACGCGGCGTGATCCGGCCGATTGTCAACAGGATCGTACGGCAGGGGGCAGCTGATGAAGAAGCAGTGCAGACGCAGGTTTCTCTGGCAGATCCGGATGCGGCGGTGCGTCAGCCTCTCAAGGGAGTGGCGGATCTGGCAAAGCTGACGGTCATGACATCCGGATGGCATGAGGATGAGTCCGGCAGATGGTACCAGAATCCGGATGGAACATATTTTTCAGGCGGATTCCAGAGTATCGACGGCGTGCAGTACTTTTTTGATCCCTCCGGATATGCGGTGACAGGCTGGATGACCCGCGGCGCAAAAGACTATTATTTTAATGATGACGGATCCTATAATCCGAACAAGCAAAGACCGGTCATGGCCCTGACCTTTGACGACGGACCCGGAGAATATACGGACAGGCTGCTGGACTGCCTGGAGGCGAATAATGCCCATGCGACCTTCTTTATGCTGGGTGAGCTGGTGAATGAATATCCGGATACGGTCAAACGTATGCTTGAGCTGGGCTGCGAACTGGGCAATCATTCCTGGGACCATGAGGATCAGACGACGCTGAGCCTGGATGCGGTTGAAAAACAGTTCTCCGATACAGACAATGCGCTGCAATCCGTCTGCGGTCAGAAGGCCACTGTCGCCAGGGCCCCATATGGCGCGTATACGGACGAGATCATTGCCACAGTCGGAAAACCCTTCTTCCTATGGTCACTCGATTCCCTGGACTGGGAGTACAGGGATGCGGAGCTTGACTATGAGGCGATCATGAATGATCCCACGCTCGGAGACGGTACAATCATCCTGATGCATGACATACATGAACCGTCAGTAGAGTGCGCGGTCCGTTTGATCCCTGACCTGATCGAGATGGGATATAAGCTGGTCACGGTCAGCGAACTGGCTGAAATAAAGAATGTCCGCCTGGAAAATGCGTCCTACTCCGATTTCTGGGAATCCTCTCTGATCTCCGGACTGGTTCCCGGCTACAAGGGAGACGCGATGAGTGCCCTGCCCCAGACTCAGGATGTGATCACGGATTCGGCCGCAGGCACGGATGAATCCGAGGACGATCCGGAGAGTGAGAAGACGGCCGCTGATTACGAAAATGAACTTTTCGCCAGCGAGAGTGCCAATCCCGGGGGGACATCGTCCTCTTCCTTCTCCTCGGGCGACGGAGAAGATACGGAGGATGCAGATTACTCGGATGGCGACGAAGAAGATTCCGGTGAGGACGCTGAATCTGAAGAGAATTATGA
The DNA here is from genome assembly GCA_017515945.1 of Blautia sp. Lineage (GTDB taxonomy): Bacteria > Bacillota > Clostridia > Lachnospirales > Lachnospiraceae > Blautia_A. The sequence goes on from JAFWDX010000209.1 coordinate 10,614, forward strand.
TGATGAAGAATATTATGAAGAGGAGTACGACGAAGAATACGATGGCGAAGACTATTGAAGAACCGGTTAACAACCAGGAGGTACCGGAAAAGGAGGAAAGTGGCATGGCCCGTAAAATTCATTTTTCAGAATATGATCAGTATCTGTTTGGCAGAGGCACCCATTATGAGATCTATGAAAAACTCGGTGCCCATCCGACGAGAGAGGATGGGGAGGATGGCGTATACTTTGCCGTGTGGGCGCCGAATGCGCGGTATGTGGCCGTGATCGGTGAGTTTAACGGGTGGGATACACAGGCAGATCCTCTGGAAAAGGTCGGCCCGATCGGTGTGTTTGAGACTTTTGTTCCAGGCGCCCGGGTCGGACAGCTGTACAAGTTTTTCATCGTCGGCATGCATGGGGAAGAACTGTTCAAAGCGGATCCGTACGGGTATGAGTGTGAAAGAAGACCGGGAACCGCTTCCAGGATCGCAGATATCAACGATTTTTCCTGGACTGACGAGGAGTGGGTCACGGAGCGCCAGAAGTTTGATGAGAAAAAAGACGCGATGGCAATCTATGAGGTTCATCCGGGTTCCTGGATGAAGCATCCCTGGGCGGCCGATAACGAAGAAGGGTTCTACAATTACCGTGAGCTGGCGGCCCGCCTGACCAAATATGTCAAGGACATGGGATATACGCATGTTGAGCTGATGGGCATCGCGGAGCATCCCTTTGACGGCTCCTGGGGATATCAGGTGACCGGCTATTATGCCCCGACGTCCCGCTATGGCTCCGCCCGCGATTTCAAATATTTTGTCAACTATCTGCACAGAAACAAGATCGGCGTGATCCTGGACTGGGTTCCCGCGCATTTCCCCAAGGATGCCCACGGACTGGCCAATTTTGACGGCACGGCGGTGTACGAGCACGAGGATCCCAGACAGGGCGAGCATCCCGACTGGGGTACCAAGATCTTCAACTATGGGCGCCCGGAGGTCAAAACTTCCTGATCGCCAATGCGCTGTTCTGGATCGAGCAGTTCCACATCGACGGACTGAGAGTGGACGCGGTCGCATCCATGCTCTATCTGGATTACGGAAAGCGCGATGGACAGTGGGTGGCAAACAAATACGGCGGAAATGAAAATCTCGAGGCTATCGAGTTCTTTAAGCACCTGAATTCCTGCCTGCTCGGACGCAACCATGGCACAGTCATGATCGCCGAGGAATCCACGGCCTGGCCCAAGGTGACAGGCAAGCCGGAGGAGGACGGACTCGGATTCTCCCTCAAGTGGAATATGGGCTGGATGAACGATTTCCTTGAGTACATGAAGCTGGATCCATATTTCCGTAAATTCAACCACAACAAGATGACCTTCTCCATGACTTACGCGTACAGTGAGAAGTATATCCTGGTGCTGTCCCATGATGAGGTTGTGCATCTCAAATGTTCCATGATCAACAAGATGCCCGGAGAACTGGAGGAGAAGTTCCATAACCTCAAGGTCGGGTATACATTCATGTTCGGCCATCCGGGTAAAAAGCTCCTGTTTATGGGACAGGATTTCGGACAGCTCCGTGAGTGGAGTGAAGAGCGCGAGATTGACTGGTTCCTGCTTGAGGAGAAGGATCATGCCCGCCTGCAGTCCTTTGTAAGGGACCTGCTCACCATGTATAGAAAATACCCCGCTCTGTACGCCATGGATACAGATACCGAAGGGTTTGAGTGGATCAATGCGGACGACTGTGACAGAAGCATCTTCAGCTTTGTCCGTAAAGCGCCTAAGCAGCTTGCGGATGCCAAAGAAAAGGATAAAGAGAAAGACAAGGCGGCTCAGCCCCTGAATGCCAAAGCCGGCGGCAAGAAAAAAGCAAAGAGTGCGAAGAAAACAGAAAATCTGCTGTTCGTCTGCAACTTTACTCCTGTCAATCGTCCGGATTACCGTGTCGGCGTACCTGCGGCAGGGACGTATACACAGATCTTTGACGAGACAGGCCTGCTCAAGAACAAGCCTAAATTCCGCGCGGTGGAGAGTGAATGCGACAACAGACCCTATTCCTTTGATTATCCTCTCCCGGCCTACGGCGTGGCAGTTTTCACATATTGATCCAGGGACGCACGTCCTCTTTTGTGGGTAATGGCGCTTGTTTTTTTTGAAGTACAGGTATATAATCATCGATAAAGTTCAGGATACGCAGGAGACAGTCCTCCTTGTTTCCTGAACGGCATGGATGAATTGCCAGATGAGTGAATGAACCAGGGGGCTCTCGGAGCCCCCTGGTTATTGTACGTTATTGTGCTGCCTGACCTGACGCGGTCGGCGGGAAAGGAAGTGTATCTGAAATGGTAAAGATTGATATTGTTTCCGGTTTCCTTGGTGCGGGTAAGACGACGCTGATCAAAAAGCTGCTCTCAGAAGCTCTGAAGGGAGAGCAGGTCGTCCTGATCGAGAATGAATTCGGGGAGATCGGTGTGGATGGAGGCTTTCTCAAAGAGGCGGGGATCCAGATCCGCGAAATGAACTCCGGCTGCATCTGCTGTTCCCTGGTCGGCGATTTCGGCGCCTCTCTCCGGGAGGTCGTACAGACCTATCATCCGGACAGGATCCTGATCGAGCCGTCAGGCGTAGGCAAACTCTCTGACGTGATCAAAGCCGTACAGGGCGTGCAGGAAGAGGTGGACATGCAGCTCAACAGCTACACCACCGTAGTGGACGCAAAGAAATGCAAAATGTATATGAAGAACTTCGGCGAGTTCTTTGACAATCAGATCCGGTATGCCGGCGCCATTATCATGAGCAGGACCGACCTGATCGACGAGGCAAAGACCGCACAGGCGATGGAGATGCTCAGGGAGCTCAATCAGAAGGCTGCCATCATCACGACGCCGATCGATCAGCTTGACGGGAAAAAGATCCTTGAGGTGATGGAGCATCCTGTATCCCTTGAGCAGGAGATGCTGGACGCGGAGGTGGAGCATCATCATGACCACGATCATGATCATGAGCATGATCACGACCATCATGATCACGACCATCATGATCATGACCATCATGACCATGACCATCATGATCATGACGACCACGATCATGACTATGAGCATGAGGACCATGACCACGACCATCATGACCATGAGCATGAGGATCATGATCACGACCATCATGACCATGACCATCA
>JAFWDX010000022.1 GCA_017515945.1 Blautia sp.
AATACTAACAGTAATCCGTCTAACCTAATTTTGGAAGGGAGAGCAGCAGGAATGAGAAATAAAGGTCTTGCAGGGCGTTGCGCGGCTGTGATACTCAGTGCGGCGATGTGGATGTCGGGGGCCGGAGCAGCGGGTGTCATGGCCGGGGAAGCCGATTATGACATCTTTGTGTCCGGTGAAACTATGAAGACGGAAACTTTTGATCAGGGCTCCGCGTTAACGGAAGAGTTTTCCGAAACAGATGAACAGGAAATACAGGCAGAGGAGGACTTCCTGCCGGATGTACAGGAGGCTGATCCGGAGGAAACACCAGCTGAAGTGTCCCAGAAAGCAATGGCTGAAAATCCGGAAGAGGAGGGATCCGAAGCGGCAGCTGTGGTCTCTGCTCCTGAGACCGTAGATCCTGTAGCAGAGTTCAGCGGGAGTGAGTCCGTAGGAGATGCTCTTTTTACAGGAGGCGATGAGGCAGCTGATTTTGTCGGAGAAGAATCAGCCACTGCAACTCCTGCGGCCGGAGCTGTGGAAGTGAAAGCAGGCGATTATGTCCTGATGAACATTCCTTATGCAAAGTTTTATGAAGCGGAGATCGGCCAGGCGAATGCGGTGGATGCCGTTTCCTCCTCCACGCTGAATAAGCCGCGCACAGGAGGGCTGGTAGGCGGCTCTTATCATGTGGATCCGGCCGGCACGGACATCAGCGGCGTGATCTATCCTGTTATGGTGGAAGATCCTGCTGCTCTCGATGGTTATACTCAGGTTACAGATGAGAGCAGTGTGACGATCACAGTGACGAACAGAGGACAGGAAGCCACGACGACGTACACAGGAAGCGAAGCACTGTTTGAAAGTCCGGACTATTCTTATTATGTTTTGAGCGAGTCTCCGGTCCGCTACAAAGTCATGCATGCCGACGGGTCTTTTGATGCGGTAAACGGCGAAGTAAAGACTGTGGAGGGCGTCACCGGAGAGGTTACAGTTGGTGCCCATCACGCGGATGTGGAGATCGCCCTGACCGGTACGACAGGGATTGAGACCGGAGCCCGTGTTTCCGGTATTGTTCTGACGACAGAGGACGGCGGCAAATATGCCCTTCGTCACATTGCCAACATCTGGCGCGGGACAGAGATCGGCTGGAACTTAAGCGATATGGATCTGGGCGGAAAGACCATTACCAATATCCGCTATTATACCCTCACGGATGTCATTGATTATCCGGTATCTCTTTCAATCAGCAAGGCTGCATATGTGCTGATGAACATTCCTTATGCGAAATTTTATGAGGCGGAGATCGGTCAGGCAGATGCCGTGGACGCCGTTTCTTCTTCCACTCTCAACAAGCCCCGCACCGGCGGCCTGGCAGGCGGCTCCTATCATGTGGATCCGACTGGTACAGATATCAGCAGTGTGATCTATCCGGTCATGGTAAAAGACGTTGCCATGCTGGCAAACTATAAGCAGGTAACGGATGAGGACAGCGTGACCATTACGGTCACGAACAGAGGCCAGGAGGCCACGACAACATATACGGGAAGTGAAGCCCTTTTCGAAAGCCCGGATTATTCCTATTATCTGCTTGCCGAAAAGCCTGCCCGCTTTAAAGTCCTGAACGAGGACGGCACCTTCAGTGCAGTCGGCGGACGTGCAGCTACGGTGGAGGGCGTCACTGGTACCGTGAAGGTAGGCGCACGCCACGCGGATATTGAGATCGCGCTGACCGGTACGGAAGGTATTGCTCAGGGAGATCAGGTTTCCGGTATTATCGTAACGACAAATGACGGCGTGATCTATCCTCTGCGTCATATTGCAAAATCTGGCGCGCGACGGAGATCGGCTGGAATGAAAGTGATTTTGCGATTCAGGGAAAGACCATAACCAACATCCGTTATATTACACGCAGTGCCGTCATCGATTACCCGACACAGATCTGTGTACATAAACTGGAAAAGGTGGAAGCGGTCGAGGCGACATACGAAGCTGCAGGCAATATCGAATATTATCGCTGCACATCCTGCGGAAAGATCTTTGCGGATGCAAATGCCGCAGAGGAGCTCACGGCGGAAGCGGTTGTCGTTCCCATGCTGGTAAAAGCTCCTGAAAAGGTGGCGAACCTTTCCACCACGGTATATGTTAAGAGAAAGCAGATCAGAGTTTCCTTTGATCAGGCTGCTGAGGCGCAGGAGTATCAGATCATTTACCGCAAAGCCGGTGATGAAAAATGGACCCGCGTAAAGATCGGCAGCCAGACCACATATACTTTGGACAATATGGAAGAAAATTCTCTGTACCTGATCCGCGTACGCGGTGTAAAGACAGTGGATGGAAAGAAGTACTATGGTCCTTACTCTTCTGTAAGCCGCCGGTGGACAGATACTCCAGCTGTCTCATTTAAAGCCAATAAGAAGAGCGCAACACTTACTCTCGGCCCGGTTGATAATGCGATCCGTTATCAGGTCCGCTATGCTCTGAGCAAGGATATGAAGGATGCGAAGATCGTATATGTGAATGGCAATAAGTCCTCATACAAACTCAAAGGGCTGGAAAGCGGGACCAGATATTATATCCGCGTGCGTGCTTATGTATCCGGTCCGGATGGAAAGAAGTATAATGGGGCGCTGACCTCTGTCAGGAGCATAAAAACAAGATAAGAGAGTGATGGGGTCTGGCCCCCGGAACAAAGAATAAACAGAGGGTGAACAAATCATGAACTGGAACAGTTCATGATTTGTTCACTTTCTGTTTACTCTTTGTTCCGGGGGCCAGACCTCATAAGAACTCCGCATAAAAGCTTGACTTATATATGAACACATGTTAATATGTTCAATGGTTAGAAATAACTAATAAATGTAGCAGATAACATATTATCATTCTTACAACACAAATGACGATTTCTATGCTGTACCAGATGTTGCGCCAGAGGGAGCAGCAAACGGAGACCCGTTTCCTGAGTGGTCGGACGAAGAAACACACGAAGACCTGTTTCCTGAGTGGTCGGACGAAGAAGCACACGGATACCCGTTTCCTGAGTGGTCGGACGAAGAAGTACACACAGAACCGTCCCGTGTGTGGTCAGTCAAAGAAGCACATACAGAACCGTCCCCTGTGTTGTAGTGTTTGTAACAGTGAGGAGAAGCCATGAATATTATCGAATTTCAGGATGTTTCACGGGTGTACAAAAACGGAGAGCATGAACAGAGCGCACTGGATCATGTGGATCTGACGCTGGAGGAGGGCAGATTCATCGTTGTCCTGGGACCAAGCGGGGCTGGAAAGAGCACGCTGCTCAATCTTCTGGGAGGGCTTGATTCCCCGACTTCGGGAACAATCCGTGTGGACGGCAGAGACATATCCACGCTCACGGCCAATGAACTGGCAGATTACAGAGCGGCGACCGTGGGGTTTGTTTTTCAGTCTTATAATCTGATCCCGACCTTGACGGTGGTGGAGAATGTAGCCCTGGTCAAGGAGATCGCACCGGATCCGTTGAGTAGTCACGACATGCTCCGGGCGGTCGGACTGGAGGACCATATTCACAACTTCCCCTCGGAGCTTTCCGGCGGGGAACAGCAGCGGGTGTCCATCGCCAGGGCGCTGGCAAAAAATCCCCGGATCCTGCTCTGCGATGAGCCGACGGGGGCCTTGGATTCGGAGACCGGCGTGATGGTTTTAAAGCTCCTGCTCTCCATGGCCAGGGACATGGGAAAGACGATCATCATCGTGACCCATAACCAGAATATCGCGAAAATGGCCGACATCGTCGTCCGGGTGCGGAGCGGTCATGTCGTTTCCTGTGAGCAGCAGGCCCATCCGCTGTCTGCAGAGGAGGTGGAATGGTAAATGCTCTTCAGAAAGCTTTTGCGTACCTGCGGGCGTTATAAGGGGCAGTTTATCTCCATGATCGTCATGATCAGCCTGGGGATCGGCGTTTTCATCGGTTTTAACATGGAATGGTACAGCCTGGAAAAGGATCTTGATTTTGCCATGGAGGCGTCGGGCTTTGCGGATTATCGTGTCTATTCAGAGGAAGGATTCTCAGCAGATGATCTGGAGGCCGTGAAAGGGCTGGAAGGAATCCGCGACGTGACCCGCTATCTTACCGTAAATACCTCCGTGAAGGACAGCGACGATGTAGTGGCGCTGGCCGTCAGTGAGAATATAAATGTGTCCGGCCTGTATCTGGTGGAAGGAGAACCCTATGATGCCGAAAGCAAAGATGGTTTCTGGCTTTCCGACCAGTATGCGGAAAAAAACGGGATCCATGTGGGCGATGAGCTGACGCTGACATATAAAATGCTGACGGTCACCGGTACAGTCAGGGGACTGATCAAAGCCTCGGAATTCCTGATCTGCGTACCGGATGAGACCCAGCTGATGCCGGATTATCATACATACGGGTTTGCTTATATGTCGCCGGTCATGCTGCAGGAGATCATTCCGGCTATCTTCCGGAATTTTATTGGAGACAATCTGTACTATCAGATCAATGTCCACACGGATATGGATAAAAAGGAATTTGTGGAGGCAGCGGAAAAAGCGCTGGGGAAAACGCTGCTGGTGCTTTCCAGAGATGAGACGGTTTCTTATTCCGGGTCCATGGGAGAGGTGGAGGAAGGCAAGACCATGGGCAGTGTGCTGCCGGTCCTTTTCCTGGCGATCGCCGTACTCACCATGGTCACGACCATGCACCGGATCACGGCCAGCGAAAAAACGCAGATCGGCACACTTAAGGCCCTGGGCTTTAAAGACAGCCGGATCCTGCGGCATTACAGTTCCTATGCGCTGCTGATCGGCCTGGCGGGAAGCGTCCTGGGGTTGGGTATTGGATGGCTCCTGGGATGGTATATCATGAATCCGGACGGAGCCATGGGTACATACATTGATCTGCCCAGATGGGATCTCTATATTCCGTGGTTTTGCTGGGTGATCCTGTTGTTGATGAACATCTTTCTGGTGATCATCGGCCGGCTTTCCGTCCGTCAGATGCTGAAAGGAACAGCTGCGGATGCTCTTCGCCCATACACGCCCAAAAAGATGACCCACCTTGCCCTCGAAGAGACAAAGGCCTTCAAAAAACTGGATTTCGGGACAAAATGGAACCTGCGGGACTGTTTCAGACATAAGGCACGGTCAGGGATGACTCTTTTCGGAGTCATCGGCTGTATGGTTCTGCTCGTAGGCGGACTGGGCATGAACGATACGATGAATGCATTCATGCAGTCGTTTTATGAAGATGCCATCGGTTATGAGAACAGGGTCAATCTGGATTCGGAAAACACAGGGAACGAAGATGCCATAGAACTGGCTGAAGCGCTACAGGGAGACTGGGCATCCATGAACAGCGTGCAGCTGGACGACAAAGCCATCGGGCTGGAGGTCTATCATGTACCTCATGGCATGGTCCGCTTCCCGGATGCAGACATGGACTACATTACACTGGCAGATGACGGAGCTTATGTCTGCAGCCGGATCGCTGACGAATATGGATTGCAGACCGGAGACACGGCAGAGTTTTCCCCATATGGCAGTGACGACACATATACGGTACGGATAGCAGGTGTTACCCGATCCATGTCGGAAGGCATGATCATGAGTGACATATATGCGGATTCCATCGGCCTGGATTATAAGATCAACACCATATTTACAAATGAAACAGATATTCCTTCAGATGAACACATCCTGAATGTTCAGACGCGTAAGGCGATCATGGATTCCTTTGATTCCTTCCTGGAACTTATGGTCGTCATGATCGTGCTGCTGGTGCTGGCTGCGGTTATCCTGAGCCTGGTGGTGCTTTATAACCTCGGGATTATGAGCTATACGGAACGGTATCGTGAAATGGCTACGCTCAAGGTCGTCGGCTTTAAGGACAGCCGGATTGCCCGTCTGCTGATCACCCAGAATCTATGGCTGACGGTCCTGGGGATTCTCCTCGGCCTGCCGGCCGGGTACGCCACGCTGAGATATCTGCTGGACGCGCTGGCATCTGAGTACGAAATGAAGCTGGTCATCGGACCTGTGACTTATCTGGTGAGTATCCTGCTTACCTTTGGGGTGTCCTTCGTTGTAGGTCTGATGGTGGCACGGAAAAATCGTCATATTGATATGGTGGCTGCACTGAAGACTGAGGAATAATGAGTCAGGGGGACAGGTTCCTTGAC
>JAFWDX010000210.1 GCA_017515945.1 Blautia sp.
CTGTTCGCCGAACTGTACAATCTGAAGCTGGATTTCAGCGCTGCATAAAGAAGGTTTCCAGATGGCAGCGGTTTATGGCAGAAGCTGAGGAGGAAGTATGGTCAAGAAATTTGTTTTTCCAATCAATCATGAAATCTATGAAAACGTAACAACCGCAATCCAGAAGACACTCACCAAAAATGAAAAAGACAGGAAGAATATCCTTCAGATCATGGTGTCCGCGGAAGATGTTCTCGGAAAAATGGTTGAAAACAGCGATGGGCAGGATGGCAGCGTCAAGCTTGTTATATCGAGAATACTCGGAAACATAAAAGTAAGGCTCTCCTGCGCCGGGGAAAAATTCGAACTGATCATAGACAAGGATATCTGCTGGGACGATTCGGAAGAGGAAATGGGAGAAAACTCCCAGAACATCATACGGGAAATACTGATCAACCGATTCTCCGAGAATCTGGTATACCGTCACAGAAATCATGTAAATATCGTAATTGTAAAAGGAAAGCAAAATGAGTATTTCATGATATATATGACGCTGATCTGTCTGGCAGCCGGCATCGCATTTGGTTTTCTGATGAAGTACGTGCTGGGAGATGCTTTTTCTGCAGGCCTTCAGTCATACGTTCTGGAGCCGGCCCGTACGATGTTCCTCAACGCCCTCGGCATTTTGGTAGGTCCGGTCGTGTTCTTTTCCATGGTATGCTGTATCTCTAATTTCGGAAGATTGACGGATATAGGAAAGATCGGGGCAAAAGTTCTGTCCATGTATCTGCTGACCACAGTGATTGCGGTAAGCCTCGGATTTACGCTGTATCATCTTTTCCCTGTCGGAGATCCGTCTCTGCTGGAAAAATCCGACAGCATGCTGACATCTATGAATGCAGACGAAATCGAGGAGATGAATGAGGCCGCTGAAATGGCGGATGGCGGAATATCTGTGAAAGATACGATCGTCAACATCATTTCCAATAATATCATATCTCCGTTTCTGGATAACAATCTCCTTCAGCTGCTTTTCCTCAGCATCTTTATGGGTGCCGGTGTATCCGCATTACAGGATGAGCATCCTCAGCTCAGGTCGTTTTTTGTAAGGTTCAACGCCCTGTTCATGACAATGCTGGATATGCTGTGTAAGCTGATCCCTGTCGCTGTCTTCTGCAATATGGCGTGTCTTGTATATGAAACAGGCACAGATGTGCTCAAGTCTATCCTGAGTTATGTTCTTCTGTGCATGTTCGGAATCTTCTGCATGATTGTCATATATAATGTTCTGATCCTGCTGCTTGGGGGACTTAACCCGCTTCTGTTCATGAAACGTTACTTCAAGGTCATGCTCACAGCGCTGACGCTCAGCTCCAGCACGGCAGCCATGCCTGTCAGTATGGAGGAGTGCAGAAAAATGGGTATTTCCAATAAGATCGTCTCATTCTCCATTCCTTTGGGTTCAACGATAAACATGGACGGCAGCAGTCTGGTGATGAGTATCATCTGCATGTTTATGGCCCAAATATACAGAATAGAGATTACTCCGTCGCTCCTGTTCACAATCCTGATTTCGATCGTCCTTCTGTCGATGGGAGCCCCGAGCATAGCCGGTGCAGACCTTGCGATCATTGTGGTGCTGCTGAAACAGATCGGGATTCCTTTCACAGCCATTGCCCTGATCATGGGCGTCGACACTTTGCTTGACATGATGCAGGCAATGTGCAACACCACAAGTGACGGTGCGATCGCGCTGATCGTTGCAAAGCGAGTCGGTGAATTGGATATGGCAAAGTACACTTCGGATTAAAAAACAGGACGTTTTGAAGGAAACTTTATGATGAAAAAGAGTTTTTCCGTTATCCTGATGCTTGTTCTGCTGGCTCTTGCGGGCTGCGGACAGGGAAGTCAGCCGGCCGGGACCGGGGCCCCGACTCCTGCCGCGGATTCGATGAGCCCCGCTCCGGCTGAGCCGTCCGAAATGCCGACAGCGCAGGAAAGCGGGTTTGCCTATGAGCATGACCCGCGCAGGAATCCCGAGGCGATGAAGGATATTATTGTCAATCCGGAGGCTGTATACGGCTTCTCACCGGATCCGAACTCCACGCGCCTGGGCACTTACGCACAGTATGACTGGACAGATCCGAATGCCGTGGCGAAGGCAAAGGAAGACCGCATCGCCTATCACAAGTCTCTCGATTCCATGACGGATATTCTATACAAAATGCGTGACGAAGGCGCGTCGACGGAAGAGATGGCGAGGGCGGTTTCCGCTGAGAGAAACCGTCTGCGTCTTGCTGCATATCAGGATGACCCGGAGGGGCTTGCCAAGGTCAAAAAGAGCAATCTTGAGACCTATGGGCACGAAGACGGCCCCACGCCCGATGAGATGTATGAAAAATACGGCTCCTGGGAGACGGTAATCCAGAAGGCCTTCAGCGCCAATTTGGGCATGGACGCCTGCTGCGGCCTTTACGATGAATACTACCCGCTTTATATTGAGCTCGGTCTGGTGCCATCCTGAACGGCAACGCCTTTTCATTATATTCATCAAAAAGCAGGCAGCCATTTCTGGCTGCCTGCTGGAAGGATTGCCGTGAGAATCAGGCGTTAACCTCGTCTTTGCAGGCGCGCATGGTGACGACCACCTCGTCCTTGTAGGTCTTCATCGCCTCGACCAGGTTCTCCGCATTGAAGTTCGA
>JAFWDX010000211.1 GCA_017515945.1 Blautia sp.
GCGATCTCTTTGATCAGTTCAGGTGTAAACTGGCCGGGCAGCAGACGCCATTCCCAGTTCCCGCCCAGAGTGGAGGGGAAGTTCATGCGGGCCGAGTTGTCCAGGCCCAGGTAGTCCTGCATCGGAATGATGCAGATGCCGGCCACACTGCTTACCGCGGCACGGATCAGTTCTTTTCTGAGTTTCTCATCGGTTGCCCGGGGGAGGTTGAAGTAGGTGCGGATCTTGGCTTTCTCCGCGGGAAGGATGCTCTTCAGCCATCCTTTCAGGGTTTCGTTGTCGTGGGTGCCGGTATAGACCACGCAGTTGCGGTCATAATTGTGGGGGAGGTAATCGTTAGCGTTGCCGGTGTCTCTCTCGTCAAAGGCGAATTCCAGCACGCGCATGTTGGGATAGGTGCTCTCTTTCACGAGCTGTTTGACCGTATCCGTCATATATCCCAGATCCTCCGCGATAATGGCCCGTTCACCGAGGCGGGTGTTCAGGGTGCGGAACAGGTCCATGCCCGGGCCTTTTTCCCACCAGCCGCGCTTGGCATCCTTGTCTCCGAAGGGGATCGCATAGTATTCGTCAAAGCCGCGGAAATGGTCGATCCTCAGCACATCATACAGCTCAAAGCAGTGCTCTACACGGCGGATCCACCACTCATAACCTGTCTTCTTGTGTTCTTCCCATTTATAGAGCGGATTGCCCCAGAGCTGGCCTGTGGCGGAAAAGCCGTCCGGCGGGCAGCCTGCCACCTGTGTCGGCTGGAAGTTCTCGTCCAGTTTGAACAGCCAGGGGCTGGCCCAGGCGTCCGCGCTGTCCATCGCCACATAGATCGGGATGTCGCCGACGATCCGGATTCCCTTCTCATTGGCATAGGCTTTGAGCTTCTTCCACTGCACGGAGAATTTGTACTGCAGGTATTTCCAGAATTCGATTTCATCCGCAAGCTCTGTCCTGTAATAATACAGCGCATTGTCCCAGCGCATGCGGATGTCTTGTGCCCACTCGCTCCAAGCCTTGTTGTCAAAGCGCTCTGTCTTGACGGCCATATAGAGGGCGTAGTCCTCGAGCCATCCTTTTTCCTTCTCCACGAAAGCCTTGTAGGCTTCATCTCTCTCGAGATCTGTATTCTCAAAAGCTTTCTTCAATAATGGATAGCGGTTTTTATAGAGCTTACCATAGTCGATGCAGGCAGGATCTTTTCCGAGATCCGCCTTTTCACAGTCCTTTTTGGTCAGCACACCTTCTTCGATCAGGTCTTCGAGACTGATGAAGTAAGGATTGCCGGCAAAGGTTGAGAAGGACTGATATGGTGAGTCGCCGTAGCTGGTGGGACCGAGAGGCAGGATCTGCCAGAAGGACTGGCCGGCCTCTGCCAGCTGGTCGACGAATTCATATGCCTCTTTTGAAAAGCAGCCGATCCCGTAGGGTGAGGGCAGGGCACTTACCGGCAGCAGAATGCCGCTTTGTCTTTTTGTGATCATTTCAGGGTCTCCTTATGCTGTTATGCATATGTTTTTAATCGGATATTATATCAGAGAGTCTTAATATGTGGAATGCTTTGCTTTCACGTATTTATACCAGAGGGGGCTTAATACGTGGAATGCTTTACTTCCACGTATTTAGAGCCTCTGCATTTACCGCGCGGAAAACAATGTGCATTCTCCATTTATCTGATCGCGCGAATATATATTGTGCAAGGTGTTTTCTTTACCGGTTCGGGTGGTGGACTCTGTCCCCATCGCAGACGTAACGTATTCCCTTTTCCTGTTCGGGTGGTGGGGTCTGACCCCATCGTTCGGATTATATCCTCCTGAAGCAGGTTGACGATGGGTTCAGACCCCGTCGCGCACGTGACGTATTCTCATTTCCGGTTCGGATGATGATGATTCGGAATCGTGTTGCGGGTTCAGTACCTGCGCACGAGCCGTATGGCCTTTCGCCCGATGGTATAGACCGGGCCTTCCAGGGTCTTGCGGGCATTCTTCAGCTCCTGGCGGATCTGGATGTGCTGCGGGCAGTGCTTTTCACAACGGCCGCATCCAATGCAGTTGGATGCGCCAGTGGAATTGGGCCGCAGCGCCGTACACATAAAGTAATCGACCCATCCGTTCATGCGGCCTTCCGTTGAGCTGCGGTTGTAAGCGGCAAAGGTTCCGGGGATATCCACCCCTTTGGGACATGGCATGCAGTATCCACAGCCGGTGCAGCCCACCTTCACCTTTGCGTTGAGGAGCTTTGTAATATAATGCAGGAGTTTTTTATCCTCATCCGAAAATTCCCCCGCCTCCGCCTCCGATGCGGTGCGGATGTTCTCGGCCACCATTGCGTCCGTATTCATCCCCGAGAGAACCACCGTCACCTCCGACTGATTCCAGAGCCACCGGAACGCCCACTCGGCGGGTGTGCGTTTTACAGGATACTTCTCAAACGTCTCCACTGCCTTCTTCGGCAGGAGCTTTACAAGCTTGCCGCCTCTGAGGGGCTCCATGATCACCACCGGGATACCCTTTTTATTTGCGTAATGAAGTCCCTTCACGCCGGCCTGGGAATGCTCGTCCATGTAGTTGTACTGGATCTGGCAGAAATCCCAGTCATAGGCATCCACCAGCTGACAGAACATATCCGCGTTGCCATGATGGGAAAAGCCGACCTGACGGATGGCTCCTTCCTTTTTTTTCTGCTCCAGCCACTGCGTGATCCCCATTTCCTTGAGGCGTTCCCAGGTGGCTATGTCTGTCAGCATATGCATCAGATAATAGTCGATGTGATCCGTGCGCAGACGGCGCAGCTCCTCCTGGAAGGTCTTTTCCAGCCCCTCTTTATTGCGGATCAGGTAATGGGGCAGCTTGGTGGCGATATTGACCTTGTCCCGGATACCGTTTTTTTCCAGGATCTCGCCCAATGCGGCTTCACTGCCCGGATAGATATACGCCGTGTCAAAATAGTTGACCCCGCCCCGGTAGGCGCGCAGGAGCTGCCGTTCCGTGGCCTCCATGTCGATCCGGCCCAGCTTCTGCGGAAAGCGCATGCAGCCGTAGCCAAGGATCGAAAGATCATTTCCATATCTGTCTTTTCTGTATTTCATAACACTTATAATGCCTTAATAGATAAATATGTTTCTGTTCAGCTTTTTTTCTCACGCACCTGCCAAGGCACGCCTGCGATGTCGCAGTGAATGCGAGGTGATGACTGAACAGCTACAATTATAGTACTTTGGAGAGGAAGTCTTTTAACCTGGGGTTCTGAGGATTGCTGAAGAATTCCTTTGGCTCATTCTCCTCCTGGATCACCCCGTCATCGATAAAGAGGACTCTGGTCCCGACCTCGCGGGCGAAGCCCATCTCATGGGTCACGACCACCATGGTCATGCCAGTCATGGCCAGCTCACGCATGATCTCCAGTACCTCTCCGACCATCTCCGGGTCCAGGGCAGAAGTCGGTTCGTCAAAGAGCATGACGTCCGGATTCATTGCCAGTGCGCGGGCAATGGCAACACGCTGCTTCTGTCCGCCGGAAAGCTGGCCGGGATAGCTGTCGGCCTTGTCCGGCAGGCCGATTCTCTTTAACAGCTCTTCTGCCCTGGCGCCTGCCTGTTCTTTGGTCATCAGCTTTAAATGAACCGGCGCCAGCATAATGTTCTCCTTGACCGTTTTGTGCGGAAACAGGTTGAACTGCTGGAAGACCATGCCGATCTTCTGACGATGGCGGTTAATATCCACCTTTTTATCTGTGATATCTGTGCCTTCAAAAAGGATCCGGCCGCCGGTCGGCACCTCCAGAAGGTTGAGGGAACGGAGGAAGGTCGATTTGCCGGATCCGGAAGGTCCTATGATCACAACCACCTCACCCTGATAAATATTTGTAGTGATCCCTCTGAGCACATGATTGTCTTTGAATGATTTTTCCAGTCCCTGTACCTCGATCAGGACCTTGCTCTTGTCAACGCTCACTTACTCTAAGCCTCCTTTCCAGCCGATCCACCAGCCAGCTCAGCACCATGACCAGTACCAGGTAAATAGCCGCCACCGCAAGGAGCGGGAACAGCGCTTCATAAGTCTGGCTGCGGATGATATCGCCGCCCCTCGTCAGATCGATCAGTCCGATATATCCGCTGATGGAGATCTCCTTCAGCAGGACGATAAACTCATTGCCCAACGCAGGCAGCACATTTTTGAAAGCCTGCGGCAGAATGATCAGCCGCATCGTCTGGGAAAAATTCAGCCCCAGACTCCGGCCGGCCTCGGTCTGGCCTTCGTCGATAGACATGATGCCGGACCGGATGATCTCAGCCACATACGCGGCTGAATTCAGACCGAAGGCAATGACGGCCGTAACAGTCTTGTCGATGGCAACAGAAGAAAAAATGACATAATACACGATCAGGAGCTGCACCATGGCGGGCGTCCCGCGGATAACGGTCAGATATATCCTGCAGAAGAAATTGAGGATCTTAAATTTCCCTGATTTATCATGACTTGAACGCACTACGGCGATCAGGAAACCCAGCACGACACCCACGATCACGGCAAGGAGCGAGATCAGGAGAGTGTTTTTGAGACCGGTCACGATAAACTGCCAGCGACTGTTTTCCAGAAAATTAAAACGGAACTGTTCTGCAAAGGTCAAGTCATCACCTGCTTTCTTTTTTATAGCAAAAGCCTCCGCCCTCCCCGGCTGATCGTAACGCCTGCGGGCAGACGAAGGCTTTTCTTATTTTTTCATTTTTTATTTACGGACAACGATGACCTGTGTCGCGGTGGTGTAAGGATCGGAGAAGTCGATGCTCTTGAGACGGTCCTCGGTGACGGTCATACCGGCCACGCCGATGTCCGCTTTGCCGGACTGAACCGCATTGATGATCGCGTCGAACTCGATATCCTGGATCTCCAGCTCATAGCCCAGCTTGTCGCACAGAGCCTGTGCCATATCGGCGTCGATGCCCACGATCGTGGTGCCTGAATAATATTCATAGGGCTCGAAGGCGGCGTTGGTCGCCATGATCAGCTTGCCGTTGGAACGGTCCACATCCTCAGGTGAAACATAGGGCTGGGTTCCTTTGGTCTCATCGCCGATGTAGTTGCCGGTGATCTGATCCAGGATGCCTTCCTCTTTCAGCTCGGCCAGGGCGCCGTTGATGGCTTCGGTAAGCTCGGGTCTGTCCTTGGAGATGGCGATGGCATAATCCTCGAGAGCGAAGTCCTCCTCCAGGATCATGAGGTCGTCATTCTTTTCCACGAATTTGGCTGCGGGCTGGCTGTCGATGATCACACAGTCGATCTTGCCCTGCTTGAGAGCCATGATGGCATCGTTGCCCTTATTGTAACGCTCGATGGTGGTACCGGCTTCGTCGCCTTCGTAATCGGAAGCATAGATATCGCCGGTGGTACCGAGCTGCACGCCGATCTTCTTTCCGGCCAGATCTTCGACACTGCTGATCCCGCTGCTGTTCTCCTCAGCAAAAGCGGTGACGCCTGCTCCGCAAAGGCCGAGTACCGCTGCCAGACCGATAACTGCCATTCTCTTCATGTTTTTCATAACCGTTCCTCCTTGTGAATACCCGTATAGGTGATTCAAATAATACTGGCGATAACGATCAGACGAAAAACCGGATCGTTAACGCGGTATATACAGAGGCTCTGAATACGTGGAATTTCGTAACTGTTCAGACACAAGGTACGCTATTTCAAGCATCAGGATCCTCCAGTATAAAACACGTATGATTATGCAGGATAATGCATAATTCAATACCTGTTACATTCTACCACAATATCAAAAAAATACAAGGAGCACTTGCTTTTGATGGATTTCTTTTTTATACTGCTTATGTTTAATGACTGTAACTGGTCAATCAGCACCTCGCATTTACTGTTTTTTGCGCGCGGGGACCTTCTGTGTGCCTCTATACTCGCACGATCAAATAAATGGAAACTGTACCTAATTTTCCGCGCGGTATATGCAGAGGCTCTAACTACGTGGAAGCAAAGCATTCCACGTAGTTAGACCCTTTAGTATATAAGGAGGATCGATAAATGAAATTTACAAAGATGCACGGAATCGGAAATGACTATGTATATGTGAACTGCTTTGAGGAAAAGGTGGAGGATCCGGCCAGGGTGGCACAGCTGGTCAGCGACAGACATTTTGGCATTGGCTCGGACGGTCTGATCCTCATAAAGCCCAGCGATGTCGCAGACTGTGAGATGGATATGTATAATCTGGACGGATCCCGGGGGGCCATGTGCGGCAACGGGATCCGTTGCGTGGCCAAATATGTCTTTGATCACGGGATCGTGAACCGCAAGTCCATCCGCGTGGCGACAGGCAGCGGTATCCGGGACCTGGAGCTTTCCGTCACGGACGGCAAGGTCTCCCAGGTCCGGGTAAATATGGGCGCACCGATACTGGAGGCTCCCCGTATCCCCGTTCTGAAACAGCATCTGGGAGAAAGCCGTCCCAGCCCGGCGGCCGCGTCTGTATTTTCCCAGCTGGCTCTGGGAGGGCATGAGACTGATCCTGCCCAGGTCGTAATAGATGCCCCGCTTGAAACGGCGGGAAGCACCTGGTCCGTCACGGCGGTGTCCATGGGAAATCCGCACCTGATCACTTTTGTACAGGATACGCAGAGCCTGGACCTGGAGCGGATCGGGCCGGATTTTGAGCATCACCCGGCCTTCCCTGACCGGATCAACACAGAATTCATCCAGGTCGAGGACGCACATACCCTGCGCATGCGCGTATGGGAGCGCGGCTCAGGAGAAACCCTGGCCTGCGGCACCGGAGCCTGCGCGTCCGCAGTGGCCGCCATCCTGACCGGCCGTGTCTCCGCTGACGGACCGGTGCTGGTAAAGCTCCTCGGAGGCGACCTGCATATCGAGTGGAACCGTCAGGTGAACACCGTATACATGACTGGTCCCGCGACAGAAGTCTTTCACGGTGAGATCGATCTGTAAAAAATAATTGTATTCCACTGAAAAAAGAGCCGGGGAAGGCGAATGTCCTCCCACGGCTCTCTTATGCACGGAATCATTTTACTCCAGGGAAATATGTGTCTTGATCGCCTCGAAGCTCTCGGGACTGATCACATGCTCGATCCTGCATGCATCCTCCACAGCCACCTCCGGATCCACGCCGAGCTTAATCAGCCAGGCAGATAGAAACTGGTGTCTCTCGTAGATCATATCCGCGATCTGCTGGCCGGACGGCGTCAGATAAATATATCCCTCCGGTGTGACGGTGATATGTTCTTTTTCCCGGAGATTTTTCATGGCGACACTGACGCTGGATTTTTTGAAGCCCAGCTCCTCGGCAATGTCTACCGAACGCACAACGGGCTTTTTATGACTCAGGATCAGGATCGTTTCCAGATAGTTTTCAGCGGATTCATTAGATTTCAATATTGTTCACCTCATCTCAGAAATGAATACTGTTTTCAAAATCAGTATATCATACAAGAATGATTCAGGCAATTACATTTTTTTTGTGATTTTTATACTAGTGGGCCGTCTCAATCATATTTAAACTTAAAGCACCATCTTGACTTCATATACTGCGTTGGGCTCAGTTGCCGTAGCTAGCGACTTATTCATACATTGAACTCCATACCGCACGGAAAGCAATGTACATTTTCCAGTTATTTCATCGCGCGAGTATAATTCTATAGTCATCATTTTGGAAGGAACTGATTA
>JAFWDX010000212.1 GCA_017515945.1 Blautia sp.
AAATTCGTCGACCGTACCTTCAATGCGTCGCCCGAGCGGGCACTGACAATCTGGCGGTTCATTCAGGAGCACGACAACGGCGTCACCAATTTCCATTTTGAGATCGAGGCCGACCGAATGACACAGGAGGAGCTGGACCTGTTCTCCTCCTTCCGCCCGGGTCTGATCCAGATGGAGATCGGCGTGCAGTCGGCCAACCCGCTCACCCTGCGCAGCGTACACCGCAATACGGATCTTTCTGCCGTAAAGCGGCTGATGGCCGGGCTGACTCCCATCCAGAACATCAACCTGCATCTGGACCTGATCGCCGGCCTCCCCTGGGAGGATCTGGCCAGCTTCCGGCATTCCTTCAACGAGGTTTATGCCATGCGTCCCCACCAGTTCCAGCTCGGCTTTCTCAAGCTCCTGCCAGGCACAGAGCTGCATAACCTGCAGGAGAAATACGGCCTGATCTGTTCGGACACGGCGCCTTATGAAGTCTTGCGGACAAAATGGCTTTCTTTTGAAGAACTCTCCCTTCTTCACCGGATCAGTGACCGGGTGGAGGAATTCGTCAATTCCCAGGGATTCCGGCGAAGCCTGCCTCTGGCGGAAAAGCTGTTTCCGGACGCCTTCTCCTTGTTTCAGGCGCTGGCGGAGTATTATCATGACGAGGGCTTTGAAAGTGGACGACCGTCCGTACAGCAGCGGTATGCGCTGTTTTCGGATTTTGTCACACGCGCGATGGCGGCACACCCGGAGCTCTCCGCGCGGGAGAAGGCGATCCTGATGGATACGATCTGTCTGGACCAGGCACTGCATGTACACCCCAGCCGGAGAATGCAGGCCGTGGTCAGGCTGGATGTCGGTGATGGGATGCAGGAATACCGGATCGACTATACGCGCTGCTCACCGGTGAACGGGGAGGCCGCGGTCACGAAGCGGGACAACTACTCAGGAGGCTGATCATGAAAAATCAGATAAAAGAAATCACACCCGAACAGAAAAAAGTATACACCGCCATTTTCTGGCGCATTCTTGAGATCGTATTGCTGATCCTCTGCCTGCGCAACGGCAGGGAAATCTTCTTTAATAAAGAAACCGGGCATTTTATCTATAGTCATGCCGTCCAGCTCGGCCTGCTCTGGATCCTCGCCCACACCCTCATGCTGCAGAAGTTTTCCTTCTCAGACCGGACCGACAGGCTCCTGTCCTGGTTGATATTCGTGCTTTCGCCGTTTTATATTTTCCTGACGATGGAAGCGGTGACTGCGACACCGGACAGCGCAAATTCCCGGATACAGAACCTGATCGGCACAGCCGCCACCCGGCCGGATAAAGCCCTGGTCAATGTTCTGCTTATCGCCTTGCTCGTGATCGCCCTCACAGGGCTGACAAACAGCCTGACGAAGGGGCCGGGAATTGCCCTTCTGATCTGTGCCGCCTTTGCCATCATCAATCTGTACGTGGACGATTTCCGAGGCAATGCCCTGTCTGCGGCGGATTTTCTTTCATTGCGCACGGCTCTGACCGTGAGTGACGGGTACGCATGGAGACTCTATTTCCGGCCGTTTCTGGGGATCACCCTGGTGATCCTTTTCTGGGCGGTCGCTCTCAAGCCGGCGAAAAGCACTCTGTTCCCCTCCCTTCCGGGGCACGCAGTCGCAGCGGTGCTTGGCCTCGTGGTGCTTGCCATCGGAACAAAAGCCCTGGTGCTGAGTCCTTTCCTCCCAGACCATGGCTTTGAGATCAGCTACTTCAACACGATCCGGTCCTACAGAAAATTCGGCACCGCGGCGACGCTTGCGCGGTCCGTATCGGAGGCAAAGCCGGCCGCGCCGGAGGGGTATTCCGCCGACGCATACCTGGCCCTGACCGAAAAATATCCGGGAGATGAACCTGCGGGAGAGCCTGCGCTGTCCGAGACCCATCCGAACGTCATTGTCGTCATGCTTGAGTCCTTTGCGGATCTGGAACAGACATACGGCTTCACGCCTGAATCAGATCCGCTGCCCTTCTGGCACAGCCTGCAGGAGAACTGCCTGAAGGGTACCGTCTATGTGCCGACATACGGCGGCATGACGGCCAACAGCGAGTATGAATTCCTGACCGGAGATTCGATGGGCTTCCTTCCGCCGGCTTCAGTGCCCTTCCAGCTTTATATCCGGTCTGAAACGCCCTCTGCCGCATCCTGGTTCAGCGAACAGGGCTATGGCGGGATCACGGCCCTGCACCCCTTTACCCCGGCGAATTACCGGCGGGATGAGGTCTATCCCCTGCTGGGCTTTAAAGAATTTTACAGCCGGGACAATATGCCGCTGAAGCTGAAAAATCTGCGGAAATACCCGGACGACAGCAGTGATGTGGACAATCTGATCGCCCTCTATGAAGAAGCACACGAACAGGCCGGCGAGGCGCCCGTTTTCCTTTACAATCTGACCGTCCAGAACCATTCCGGATACGATAAGAAGTACAAGAACCTGGATGTGACGGAATATACCGCCGGTCTGTCCCGCACATACAAGGACGTGAATCAGTATCTGAGCCTGCTCCGGCATACGGACGATGCGATAAAGAAGCTGATCGGTTACTTTGAGTCCATATCCGAACCGACGATGATCCTCCTGCTCGGCGATCACCAGCCGAAGCTGTCCACAGGATTTTATCAGGAGATCACCCATGGGGCGGACCTGTGGGCAGACCCGGAAAAGAGTCTTGCTTATTACCAGGTGCCCTATGCGATCTGGACCAATTATGAATGGGATGCCAGAGCTCTGGGAGAAAAGATCCGGACCACCAGTATGAATTACATGCAGGTCAACCTGCTGGAAGCCTCCGGCGGACTGATGAACGGCTACGAGAAGTTCTTGCTGGCACTCAGGGATGAAGTGCCGGTGATGACACCGCTGGGATATTATGCCAAAGACGGGCGGTTTTATGAAACTGATGACAAGGCATCGCCGTGGTATGAGCGGATACAGGAATATGCAATCTGGCAATACGGAATGAGTCAGAGGGACAGGTTCCTTGACTCATAATGAGTCAAGGGGACAGGTTCCTTGACTCATTGTGAG
The DNA here is from genome assembly GCA_017515945.1 of Blautia sp. Taxonomy (GTDB): domain Bacteria; phylum Bacillota; class Clostridia; order Lachnospirales; family Lachnospiraceae; genus Blautia_A. The sequence goes on from JAFWDX010000212.1 coordinate 3,054, forward strand.
TCAAGGGGACAGGTTCCTTGACTCATTATGAGTCACAGGGACAATCTGACTCATGCCCCATGGCTCAAATGGAGACGACAGGCAAGCGACATGAGGATTGTTATTTGGCACAAATGAGTCACGGAAACAGGAACCTGACTCATGCGATCCGGCCTCGGAACAAATGAGTCAACCTGTCCCCCTGACTCCTCTTTGAATCATATAACCGGAAGTACCATCGTATAACCGGACGCCGGGCTGAGTAATGCTTTGAGGCGGGCAGAGCCGGATGGATCCCCCGGTGTGGCCACACCGGGGGATCTATCCGGTTCTGCCCGCAGTGAACGGAATCGAAGCCCGGCTGAAGGAAACAAATGGAAATGAGTCAAAGAGAACCGTCCCCGTTGACTCACATAAGGAAGGAGAACGCGAAATGCCCGCACATGCAGTGAACGGTTGTGTCCCCATAGACGACACGGATATGTATTATGTTTCTTTCGGCACCGGGAGCCGGAGTCTGATCATGCTGCCCGGGCTGTCGGACGGACTGACCACGGTTCAGGGAAAGGCATGGCTCCTGGCCGGCACCTACAGGAAATATCTCAGGGACTTTACCGTATACATGTTCAGCCGGAAAAACAAGATGCCCGAAGGCTATACCATACGGCAGATGGCCGCCGATCAGGCTGCGGTCATGGAGAAGCTCGGCATCCGCAGGGCCTGCATTGCCGGTGTTTCCCAGGGCGGAATGATCGCTCAGTACCTTGCCATCGATCACCCGGAGCTCGTCGAAAAGCTGGTCCTGGCCGTCACCGCACCCTGTGCAAATGAGTCCAGCAATCAGGTGATACAAACCTGGATCGACCTGGCCCGGCAGGGTGATCATATCGCATTGATGAACGATACCGCCGAAAAGATGTACACGGAGGCATATCTGAAGAAAAACCGCCGGCTGCTTTCCTTTGTCGCCAGACTCACAAAACCCGCCGATTATGAACGTTTTCTCATAAACGCCCTTGCGATCCTGGATTTTGATGCCCGCAGCGAGCTGCACAGGATCACCTGTCCAACCCTCATCCTTGCCGGCAGCGATGACCACACGGTCGGAAACGAAGCGCCTTATGAGCTGAACCAGTCGATCCCGGACAGTGAGCTCTATATCTTTGAAGGATACGGCCACGGCGTATTTGAAGAAGATCGGACCTTTTATGACAAGATATTAGAATTTCTGAAATGAGTCAAGGAACCTGTCCCCCTGA
>JAFWDX010000213.1 GCA_017515945.1 Blautia sp.
TCAGGGGGACAGGTTCCTTGACTCACACGTATGTGCGAGTCAAGGAACCTGTCCCCCTGACTCATTCAGGAACCTGTCCCCCTGACTCATTCCCATGACTTGACTGTTTTCAGTGTAAAGTTGTATACTTGTTTCAGATTATGTATAAGTATTACAATCTGAAGGAGGCGGTATTGACTGTGATTGACAATAATGATCTGCAGGCGTGCAGTGTCCATCTGACAGAGGATGAGCAGGCCGTGGAGATCCTGGATCAGACCAGGCTTCCCGGTGCTGTGGAGTATCTGCAGCTCAAACAGGCAGAGGATATGTACGATGCCATCAAGAGGCTCGCGGTGCGCGGCGCACCGGCGATCGGGATCTTTGCGGGATACAGTATGTATGTGCTGGCCCTGCATTCTGACATTGCGGAAACTTGGCTGTTCCTGGACAAGCTGCATGCGGAGGGAGAGTATCTGATCTCTTCCAGGCCTACGGCGGTCAACCTGGCCTGGGCCGTGAGGCGGATGCTTGCCACGGCGGACGGTCTGCGGGATAAAAAGCCGGCCCAGATCGTGGAGGCGCTTAAAAAGGAGGCCATCGCGATCCATCAGGAGGACATCGAGATGTGTACCCGGATCTCGGAGTATGGCCTTTCCCTGGTGAAGCCCGGCGACGGGATCCTTACCCACTGCAATGCGGGTCCGCTGGCCACGAGTAAATATGGGACGTCCATCGGCCCGGTGCTGCTGGGCAAAGAGCGCGGGATCGAGCTGAAGGTCTTTGCGGATGAGACGAGGCCGCTCCTGCAGGGCGCGCGGCTGACATCCTATGAGCTTTTCAAGGCGGGCGTGGATGTGACGCTGATCTGTGACAACATGGCATCCATCGTCATGAAGAACGGCTGGGTTCAGGCCTGCTTCGTCGGCTGTGACCGTATCGCGGCGAACGGCGATTTTGCCAACAAGATCGGGACAAGCGGTGTCGCGATCCTGGCGAAGCATTACGGCATTCCGTTCTACACATTGGGACCAAGGTCCACGATCGACCTGAATTGTCCGACGGGGGCGGATATACCCATCGAGCTGCGTGATCCGGACGAGATCCGTACCATGTGGTATGAGCAGCCCATGGCCCCGGAGGGCGTGAAATGCTACAACCCGTCCTTTGACGTGACGGATCATTCCCTGCTGACCGCCATCGTGACGGACAAGGGCATTGTTTATCCGCCTTTTGATGAAAACCTTAAAAAGATAATGGAGGATTAAGATCATGATGAAAGCTTCACCGTCAGCCTGCATCGAGCTGAAAGAAGGAACCCATGTGGCAAAATGCGTCCTGATGCCGGGCGACCCCCTCAGGGCGAAATACATCGCGGAGCATTACCTGGAGAATCCGGTCCTGTTCAACGATGTCCGCAACATGTATGGGTATACCGGTACCTACGAAGGCAAAGAGGTTTCCGTCATGGGCTCCGGCATGGGCGTGCCGTCCATGGGTCTGTATGTCCATGAGCTGTTCAATTTCTTTGGCGTGGAATCGGTGATCCGTGTGGGCTCCGCCGGCGCGCTGCAGGATGACGTCCATGTCCGCGACGTTGTCATCGCCATGTCCGCGTCGACTAATTCCGGCTATATCACGTCCTACGACCTGCCCGGGATCCCGGCCCCGACCGCGGATTACGGCATGCTCAGGAATGCCGTCGCTGCGGCTGAGGAGCTCGGTGTGCGGGCGGATGTGGGCAGCGTTTATACGTCTGATTTCTTCTATCATCCTGACAAGGAGGTCAATCAGAAGGCCCGCGCCATGGGACTGCTGGCTGTAGAGATGGAGACGGCAGGCCTGTATCTGGCTGCCATGGCCAACCACAAAAAGGCTCTTTCGATCCTGACGATCTCGGATCATATCTTCACCGGAGAGGCTCTGCCCGCCATCGAGCGCCAGGACAGCTTCCATGAAATGATGGAGATCGCGCTCAAGACGGCCGCGAAGTGTGAGTAACGTAAGAAATATGTAACTGTTCAGTCACAAGCTTCTTCACAGTTACGAAGTTATAGATTTACATTGGACGGAGGCAATCATGAGTATAAAGAAAACAGCGGCTCTTCTGGCCTTGTGCCTCCTGGCAGCCGGTTCGGTACATCCGGTGTCCGCCGCTGAAAACGAGGAGCTCCTCATTGCCGACTGGTCGGATTTTCAGGATTCGCTGGAGAAAGCGGGTTATAACGGCTACTCCTTTGAGCCGGCAGAGCTTCCCGTACAGATCTGGATACCGGATACTCTCTGGCAGACAGAACTGACGGAAGAAGACTGGGAAGAGGGATATATCGGTTATTTTGAGAACGAAGAATAAGGGTAGGCCATGGCCGTCATGTACGTGGATATGGGCGGCATGGATCTGGATGAATATATCACGATCCTGGAAGAGGGAGACGCGACCGGCATCCGCAGGGCGCGGATCAACGGCATGGATGCGGTGCTGTACGATATCGAGGATGAGGATACGGCTGTAGTAAGCTTTGCGGTCGACGGAGGGTACAATCTGGAGCTGTCCTTCCGGCCGGTATCGGATGAGGCGTTTGAGGATATGATGCTGTATACGGCCTTTTCTGTACGGCCTGTGGAATAAGTTACGGGAACAGGTTCCTTGGGTCACGGGGCCAGGTTCCTTGGGTCACGAGGCCAGGTTCCTTGGGTCACGAGGCCAGGTTCCTTGGGTCACGAGGCCAGGTTCCTTGGGTCACGAGGCCAGGTTCAAAATGAGTCACGGGGACAGGTTCCCTGACTCACACGCGTGTGAGTCA
>JAFWDX010000214.1 GCA_017515945.1 Blautia sp.
CCCAAGGGACGCCTTCGGTGTGGCCTCGTAACTGTAAAGGAGCTTGTGACTGAACAGTTACCCTTATATGTAACCGGCAAGAGAGGAGAAAACCAGTCATGGATATGAACGAGAGACTGCAGGAGCTGTCCAGACGCGCCAAGGCCAGTATCGAGGCGGCGATGGATCCCGACAAGCTCAATGAAGCCAGAGTTGCTTTTCTTGGCAAAAAGGGAGAACTGACGGCCATCCTGAAAGGCATGAAGGATGTGGCGCCGGAGGACCGTCCGGCTGTCGGTCAGATGGTTAATGAAACACGTGAGCAGATCGAACAGATGCTGGACGAATCCCGCAAAGCTTTTGAGGAAACGATCCGCGCGGAGCAGCTGAAAGCCGAGGTGATCGATGTCACCCTGCCCGCCAAAAAGAACCTGGTGGGACACCGTCATCCCAATTCCATCGCCCTTGAAGAGGTGGAACGTATCTTCATCGGAATGGGTTACGAGGTTGTGGAAGGTCCCGAGGTGGAATATGCCGACTATAACTTCACCAAGCTGAATATCCCGGAGGATCATCCCGCCCGCGACGAACAGGACACCTTCTTTATCAATGACTCGATCCTGCTCCGCTCCCAGACCTCTCCTGTCCAGGCCAGAAAGATGGAGGAAGGAAAACTCCCGATCCGCATGATCGCGCCCGGCAGGGTTTTCCGTTCTGATGAAGTGGATGCGACCCACTCTCCCTCCTTCCACCAGATCGAAGGGCTCGTCATCGACCGCAACATCACCTTCGCGGACCTTAAGGGTACCCTGGAGGAGTTTGCCCGTGAACTTTTCGGGCCGGAAACAAAGACCAAATTCCGTCCCCATCACTTCCCCTTCACCGAGCCCAGCGCAGAGGTGGATGTGTCCTGCTTTAAGTGCGGCGGAAAGGGCTGCCGGTTCTGCAAGGGTTCAGGCTGGATCGAGATCCTGGGCTGCGGCACCGTACATCCCAATGTCCTTTCCATGTGCGGGATCGATCCGGAGCAGTATACGGGCTTTGCCTTTGGCGTAGGCCTGGAGCGGATCGCACTGCTCAAATATGAGATCGACGACATGAGGCTGCTGTACGAGAACGACGTACGCTTCCTGAAGCAGTTCTGAGGGAGGGAATAGAGAAAATGAACACTTCATTATCCTGGATCAAAATGTATGTGCCGGACCTGGACGTGACGGCACAGGAATATACGGACGCCATGACCCTGTCCGGCACCAAGGTGGAAGGCTTTGAAAAGCTGGACGCGGATCTGGACAAAATCGTCATCGGCCAGATCAAAAAGATCGAGCCCCATCCGGACGCGGACAAGCTGATCGTCTGCCAGGTCGATATCGGGACCGAAACCATCCAGATCGTGACCGGCGCGCCGAATGTCCATGAAGGCGACAAGGTACCCGTCGTCCTGGATGAGGGCAAGGTGGCCGGCGGCCATGACGGAAAAAAGACTCCCGGCGGCGTCGTGATCAAAAAAGGCAAGCTCCGCGGCGTAGAATCAAACGGCATGCTCTGCTCCATCGAGGAGCTTGGCAGCACGAAAGAAATGTTCCCGGAAGCTCCGGAATACGGGATCTATATTTTCCCGGAAACCGCTCAGGTCGGCGCGGACGCCATTCATGAGCTGGGTCTTGACGATGTGGTCTTTGAATATGAGATCACCTCGAACAGAGTGGACTGCTACGGCGTCATCGGGATCGCCCGTGAAGCTGCGGCCACTTTCGGCAAAAAGTTTGTGCCTCCTGTCGTACCTGTGACCGGCAACGACGAGGATGTCAATGATTATGTAAAAGTACGGGTGGATGATCCGGATCTGTGCCCCCGCTATTGCGCGAGAGTCGTGAAAAACGTAAAGATCGGCCCCTCTCCCAAATGGATGCAGAGATGCCTGGCCGCCAACGGGATCCGCCCCATCAACAACCTGGTGGATATCACCAATTATGTCATGGAGGAATATGGCCAGCCCATGCACGCTTTTGACCTGGATACCATCAGCGGTCATCAGATCATCGTGCGCCGCGCTGCGGACGGTGAAAAGTTCGTCACCCTGGACGGCCAGGAGCGTACCATGGATCACGATGTCCTGATGATCTGTGACGCCGACAAGGCCGTCGGCATCGGCGGCATCATGGGCGGCGAGAACTCCATGATCACGGACAAGGTACAGACGGTGCTGTTTGAAGCGGCCAATTTCAACGGCGCCAATATCCGTCTTTCCGCCAAGCGGATCGGCCTGCGCACGGATGCCTCCGGCAAATTTGAAAAAGGCCTGGATCCCAACAACGCCCAGGCGGCCATCGACAGGGCCTGCCAGCTCATGCAGGAGCTGGGAGCCGGTGAAGTCGTGGGCGGCATGGTCGATGTGTGCTCTGTCACGCGCGAGCCTTCCCGTGTGCCTTTTGAGCCGGACAAGATCAACAGCCTGCTGGGCACAAACCTTTCCCGCGATGAGATGCTGGGTTATCTGGCCCGTGTCGAGCTGACCCTTGATGAGGCGACAAACGAGATCGTGGCGCCGACCTTCCGTCAGGATATCCACTGCATGGCGGATATCGCGGAGGAAGTAGCCCGTTTCTATGGATATGACAAAATACCGACTACGCTCCCGACCGGCGAAGCCACCACAGGCAAGATGCCTTTCAAGCTCCGCATTCAGGATGCGGCCAGAGATGTGGCGGAGTATTGCGGATTCTCTGAAGGAATGACTTATTCCTTTGAAAGCCCGAAGGTATTCGACAAGCTTCTGATCCCGCAGGACAGCCCGCTGCGCCAGGTGATCACCATCAGCAATCCCCTGGGCGAGGATTACAGCATCATGCGCACGACCACACTGAACGGTATGCTGACCTCCCTGGCGACCAACTACAACCGCCGGAATAAAAACGTGCGGCTTTACGAGATGGGAAATGTCTATCTGCCGAAGAGCCTTCCGCTCACGGATCTGCCGGATGAACGAACCGTCTTTACTCTCGGTATGTACGGTGAAGGGGATTTCTTTGACATGAAAGGTGTCTGTGAGGAATTCTTTGAAAAGATCGGCATGCGCAGGCGCATGACCTATGATCCCGCAGACAAAAAGCCCTGGCTCCATCCGGGCCGTCAGGCGGATATGATCTATGAAGGGAAAAAGATCGGCTGGCTTGGCGAGGTACATCCGCAGGTGGCCGATAATTATGGCATCGGCGGCAGAGCTTATCTGGCAGTGATCGATATCCTGGATATCCTGGAATTCGCCAGCTATGACCATAAGTATACCGGTATCGCCCGGTTCCCGGCCGTGACCCGCGATCTGAGTCTGGTCGTACCGAAAGATGTGCTCGCCGGTGAGATCGAAACCATGATCAGCCAGCGCGGCGGAAAGATCCTGGAGAGCTGTGAGCTCTTTGATATTTATGAAGGCGCCCAGATCATGGCCGGCTTCAAATCCATGGCATACTCTCTCGTCTTCCGTGCGCCGGACCGTACGCTGGAGGAAGCGGACATCACCACGGCGATGAAGAAGATCATGAACGGACTGGAAAGCATGGGGATCACGCTCAGGAGCTGAGTAAAGATGGGGTCTGGCCTTGGAGGGCCAGACCCCATCTTTACTCCTCTGTCTCCTTGAGCGCCATCTCTGCGTCCGTTTTCGGTATACTGTCCACCGGGCGCACGAGCACGATATCATCCAGTATCATTTCCGATTTCGCTTCATTGATCATATCGATCATGGAATCCCGCGCCATCCGGAACTGTTTTTCAAAATACGCGTTAATCTCCGCGCCGTACAGGACAAAAAGCATGATCCAGTACAGCCAGAACATCAGAATGATCAGCGCCGTCAGACTGCCGTACATGTTGTTGAAGCCCGGAAAAAGCTCAAAATACAGAGAAAACAGGTTTGAAAAAATCGTCCAGGCCACGGCAATGATCGCAGCTCCGGGAGCCTGGCTTTTGAAGGTCGCCTTTCTGTTGGGCAATACACGGTAAAGGAACACAAAGATCAGGAATATTGCCACACACATCACCATCGTTTTGAAGCCGAAAATGCTGATCGAGATCACCATGAAACGCGGCAAGTGAGCCTGCAGCATCTTTTCCAGCCTGCCTCCCAGCACCAGAAAGACCAGACTGCCGGCAATGGCCATTCCAAAGAGAAAGGTATAGAAAACCGCATAAATCCTGTTGATCAGCCAGTTACGAGTCTCCTTTACATGGTAGATGGTGTTGAGCCCGTTGATCAGAGACTGGATCGCTTTGCCGGCTGACCACAGTGCCAGCAGCGCCGTGATAGGCATGATCGCTGTGTTGCGGTTGTAAACCTCTGAGACCAGCTCCATGACAAAGCTCTGCAGATTGCGCGGCACGACACCACGGATCATCGAGCTGAGCATGTTGTAGGACAGATCCGTATAGCGGATCAGCGTGGTCATAAAAAGAATGAATGGAATAAAGGACAGAAAAAGGAAATAGGCTGCCTGTGCCGCATATGCGCCGATATGGTCCTCCACGCTCCTGTGCACAAATCCAAGGGTGATCTCCTTTTTCGTTTTCTTCTTCTCCTTTGCCGGTTCAGGGAGGTTTTTATCTTCTTTCTGCTTTTGGCTGCTTTCTGCCGGGGTCTCCGGCATCTTTTCCCTTTCTGGGGGTATAAATGCCGGAGGACCGGGTTTTGTCAATTCTTTTCTGCTCATATACGATCAAAGCTGTAAACAGTCTGTGTCCTGTACTCCTCACCGGCCGCGATCACGGGGCTGTGGAACGAAGGCGTATTGACGGCATTCGGCTCTACCTGGGTTTCAAGGCAGAAGCCATTGCGTCTGGTATAGACATGGCCCTTTTTCCCGGCCTGGCTGCCAATGCCGTTGCCGGCATAGAACTGCACACAGGGCTGGTCAGAACTCACGGTCATGCGGATGCCGCTCTTTTCGCTGCAAGCGCAGGCAATGGGACGCACCGTTCCTTTATTGTAATCATCCAGGACGAAATTGTGATCATAGCCGCCCGTAAACAGCAGCTGCTCATCCTGCTCGTCGATCTGCAGGCCGATCTTTTTGGGGGCGGTGAAATCCATAACCGTACCAGTCACAGGACGGGCTTCGCCTGTCGGGATCGCCTTGCTGTCCGGGATCGCGCTGAAGGCTGCCGCATGAATCTGCAGTACAGTATCCAGAATGTCGCCGCTTCCTTCTCCGTTCAGGTTAAAGTAGGAGTGATTGGTCAGGTTGGCGACGGTCGCTTTGTCGCTCACACCGTAATAGGTAAGCGACAGGGCACAGTCATCATCAAAAGCATAAGTCACGGAAAACGTGCGGTTGCCCGGAAAACCGTTCAATCCGTCCGGTACCTGGAGCGTAAAGGTCACGGCGTTATTCTGTTCATCAACGGCTGCCTGCCAGATCTTTTTTTCAAAGCCGTTCGGGCCGCTGTGAAGGTTGTTTTCGTTTTCATTCTGAGCCAGCGTATAATGCTGTCCGTCTATATCAAACGCAGCGCCGCCGATCCGGTTGCCGTTCGGTCCGATGGTCGCGCCGAAAAAGCATTTGTTGACCTCATATTTCTGCACATCATCAAAGCCGAGCACGACATCGGTAAACGTGCCGTTCCTGTCCGGGACGACGAGATTGACCAGGATCGCGCCATAGTCCATGACCTCTGCATATGCACCGGCAGCATTCTCTATGTGATACAGGGTGATCTCCTCACCTGAAGTCAGTTTTCCAAAGCTTTTTGTGGTCACACTCATGATTAAATTTCCTCCATAAACGAAAAAAAGACGGTTCTTTGTGTTCTGCAGATAAACACAGAGAACCGTCCCCTGTGTTCCAAAAGGGGAACCCTTGTATTCTTTTAAAGTCCCAGAATGCCGTTCCCTCCCTTTTGACTCCTAGCGGTCCCGCCAGGTGGTTGTCCTCAGCGGATACATCTGCCTGCCACGACGAGAGGTCTGACATCCGCACCGCGATGTTGGATTCCCTTAATGTCAATGTAGGTTCAAAAATGAGAGGGGCGTCGAACACCCCAGGAACTGAGTTTATTATAAACGTATTATCATCATTTTTCAACCAATATTTCGGCGAAAATGAGTCAGGGGGACAGGTTCTTACATGAGTCAGGGGGACAGGTTCCTTGACTCGCACATACGTGTGAGTC
>JAFWDX010000215.1 GCA_017515945.1 Blautia sp.
GACATGCAGCTCCTGGAAGGTCCAGAAAGAAAGCTCTGTGCCGCCGTCTACGAAGGTGTTGGTGCCCTGAGTTGAGCCGTCCTCCTCAGCGTGTACCACTGCGGTACCGGCGAGAGCGGAGGTAAGCATGGCTGCGGTCATAAGGCCGGCGATAAGTTTCCTGTTCATGATGACACTCCTTTCTTTTTGTCGGACAGGTCAGACTGTCCTGAAAGATAATTGCAGGTTAACGTTAATCCTTTAAGGAATCCAACGTCACCCATATGTCTGTAGATTAACGTTAATCCGACAATTTGTCAACCGGTAATTTGAAAGTATAAATACTTTTGTTTAAAACTGCAAAATTGTTGATCCAATTTTTGTGCAGTATTCACGCACTTGTGGTTCGGGCAGAATCATGCTACTATACAAACTATGTAATGATTGTAACTGTTCAGTCAGCACCTCGCATTTACTGCGAGGTGCGTGGAGCAAAAGACGAACAGCCAGGGCCACACCGAAGGCGTCCCTTGGGAGGCGCACTTCCAATGCGACGAAAGGAGCCTGCGCCTGGCCTCGTAACTGTGAAGGAGCTTGTGACTGAACAGTTACTAATGATTGTGAAAGTACGGACAGGATCCGGGAAAGGGCGAGCCGATGATGCAGAATGGAAAGTCACGTGTGACATTGAAGGATATCGCACAGGAATGCGGTTACTCTGTCAATACGGTTTCCCGCGCGCTCCGCGGGGATACACGGCTGCCGGAGGAGACGATCCGCAGGATCCGCGAAACGGCTTATGAGATCGGCTATATCCGCAACAGCCTGGCCTCCTCCCTTCGCTCCGGCAAAAGCAATATCATTGCCATTGTGATCGAAGACCTGCAGAATCAGCATTACTCTCATCTGCTGGATCTGCTCAGCATCTATCTGACCCAGAACGGATACCGTTCCATGATCCTGACCAGCCGGAACGCCCTGGACACCAATGCACAGACGGCGGAGACGCTTTCCTCGGCCGTCGATTATGCGGTGGCCCATTTTGTGGACGGGGTCCTCCTTTTCCCGAACCTGGACAGTGCCGGCTCGGCGGAGACACTGCAGCGCAACCGGATTCCCTTCGTGCTCATCGATCGTGAGATCGAGGGCGTGAGCGCGGATGTTGTGCGCCTCGACGACTATGAGGGCGGCAGGATCGCGGCGGAAAAATTTCTTGAAACCAGCCACAGAAAGCTGGTTTACATGGCCGGTCCCGTGGACAACGGCTCTCAATACCTGCGTGAAAAGGGCTTTTTTGATGTGCTCAGGGAGCATGGGATCAGCAGGGAACAGGTGTTGGTGCTGCCTCACCATGTGGTCATGCGCTCCATCAAGACCCATGAACTGGACGAACTGCTGTTTCCGGTGGAGTATACCGGGATCTTTGCCTTTAATGACCAGATCGCCTATTATGTGCTCAACTGCCTGAGGGAAAACGGGATCCGCATCCCGGAGGACGTGTCGGTCATCGGCTTTGACAACATACGCAGCCAGTATCCGTATCTGGTTCCCCTGTCCTCCATCGGGGAAGAGAAGGAGAATGAGATCGCAAAGGAGGCGGTCCGGCTCCTGCTCAGGCGCATCGAGGAGCCGGCGGCCGATCCCTGCTCCATTATTCTGCCCGTCCGCTATTATGA
>JAFWDX010000216.1 GCA_017515945.1 Blautia sp.
AGAAGGATGGGACCTATCTGTATTCGCTGCCGGTTTACGGTCCGGATTCCTGGGAGGCCGAAAATGCGGTGGATCATTCGGCTGTGTATGAGGGGATGACGGAGGAGACATGGACGACGATCGTCACGGATTATGACGGGAGCGCCCGTGAGATCACGATCCCGGTCATGAAGGACGCAGACGGGAACACATATCTGTGTTCACAGGAAAAACGTGTCGTGATGGCGGATTATTATGATTATGCCATCGCACCAGGCGATGTGCCTCCGACGGATGATAACATCACGCTGCTGTCTGATAAAGAGAAGGATTTTTCGACGGAAGCGCTCCTCACCTATGATTATTTTCTGCGGATCCATGACTTTTTCAAGAGCCAGGGATGGGACAGCCCGGACGGTGTGGGAACCGATTCCCTGCTTTTGTTCAATTACTGTAACGCCATGGGCGTTCCGGATGAAAACTGCGTCTACCTCGGCGAGCGCACCGGGGGATGGCAGGCCTTTGCCTTCTCAGACGGATTCGGTTTTGGCTATTGCCCGGATGTGATGGCGCATGAGTTTATGCATTGTATCACACACGCCACGATGCTTTACTCTCCTTACTTAAATGATTACGGCGCGATCAATGAGGCCATGAGTGACGTGGTCGGCAAACTGACGGAACAGATCATCCTGGATAAAGACTATGAAACGTGGGTGATGGGCGGTGAAGCCAAGCCGACCCGTTTTATGTCCGATCCCCACGCCGGAAGGCAGCCGGAATATGTCTGGGATCAGTATTATATATCCAAAACTGTTTCTCCCTGTGATATAAATGATAACGGCGGCGTACACACGAACTCCTCCATCATGAATTCGGTGGCATGGAGGCTGCATGAAGCCGGCATGCCGATGATGGATGAGCTGAATTTCTGGCTCGCCGTGAACTGCTGCCTCAGCGCAAAGACGGATTATCCGCAGCTGGCCAGCATGCTGCCCTGGGTCATGGAAAAAATCGGGTACGGTGAGTATCTGCCGGTTCTGACACAGGCCGTGAAGGATGTTCAGATGGACAGGACAACGCTTCCTGAGACGATGCCCGAGGGATGCGGGATGATTCAGATCCCGATGCCGGACGCCGAAACCTTCTGGAATGAAGATTTCAAAGTGATCATCATGAATGGGGAAGGCGAGGTCCAAGACTTTTATTATCCGAATCCGGATTATGACAGCATCGTCACTGTACTGCCTGAGGGTGATTATCTGGCACAGATCGTATATGTGAACGAGGACGCGCAATACAGCGTCATGTCCTATTCGTCTGAAGGCTGGATCGAAGGCAACATCAACGACGACAACTATGAGACCTGCGTGTTTGAGGTCCCGGAGGACGAGACGGTCACGCTGACGAATGAAAATCTGGACACCATTACGCTCGCGCCTCATGATGTCTTTGTGGAGGTTCTGGAAAAAGAGGCCGGAGGAAATGCGGATCAGAGCGCTCCGGAGCAGGAGTGGGATACATCGATTCCCTATGCCGTCACGCCGGAGCAGGAGGAGCTGTTTGACAGGGCGTTTGAGATCCTGATGGGGGTTGATTATTATCCGATGGCGGTGCTGGGGACCACACAGGACAGCGCCGGGACTATTTATTGCGTGCTGTGCAAGGCTATTCCGGTGTATCCGGACGCTGTGCCGACGAATGTGCTGGTTTATATCCACGAGGATGAAAAAGGGAATGTGACGATCAATAATGTGTGGGAGCTGTGGCTCGACGCGCATAGCAGGAGGTAAATGGGGGCGGTCCCCCGGCAGGTAAATGGGGTCAGGCCATCACGGTAGGTAATTGGGGTCAGGCCCTCCAAACAAATCGTGTATAAAAAATGAACAATATGTGAACTTAAAGTTCGCAGATTGTTCATTTTTTATACACGGTTTGTTTGGAGGGCCTGACCCCATCTACTTTCCGTGATGGCCTGACCCCATCTACTTACCGTAATGGCTGCTCATCTTATTTAACTTTAACTTTAAATCTTATCTTTACTCCACTTTTCAGCTTGGCCGTAACCGTGGTCGTCCCTTTCCTTTTCCCTTTGATCACGCCTTTCTGGCTCACGCCTGCGATCTTCTTATCTGCGCAGGTCCACTTGACGATGGAGTCGCCTGCGGCGAGGCCGGTGATGGAGGCGTCTTTGCTTCTTTCTCCGACTTTCACAGTCACGGTGGCGGTGCTGACGATAAAGGTCGGGTTGAGTTTTGGAAGGGTTTCTGTTTTCAGCTTTTTCCCGCATTCGCTGCAGTAATAGACGACCTTACCTGTCCTGCTGACGGTGGGGGTGCGGGTGACGGTGCCGTTGTCCATCGTGTGATAGAGGTGGCGGAAGGTGACTTTGATCTTGTGCGGGTCGGTCACTTCTTCAAAGGTGTAGGTGTCTGTTTCATCATCGG
>JAFWDX010000217.1 GCA_017515945.1 Blautia sp.
CCGGAAGGATTCACACTTCAGAAAGCACAGGATCTTATTAAAGAAAGACAGGAAAACAATATAAAATTATACTTTGAGGGGAACGGAAAACGTTCCTAAGTGTACTTTTCATTTCCTGTCACCTCCTTTAGTCAAACTGCGCGGCTTTCACGCGCGGATCAATGAAGGCATAGATAATATCCAGCAAAAACGAGGCCAGCAGGACCATGATCGTGATGATCAGCGTTGTGGCCGAGATTACCGGGTAGTCGGATGATGTGATGGCATTGTACATCGCCATGCCGAGCCCGGGGTAGCTGAAGATCGTCTCCGCCACCAGGGCGCCGCCCACCATGGTACCGATGGACATGGCAAGACCGGTCACCTGGGGAAGCATGGCATTGCGGAATACGTACCCGACGATCTTGCGGTCCTTGATGCCCAGGAAACGGGCATACTTGACATAGTCGGCGTTGAGTTCATAGATGGACATGGAGCGCATGCCTACGGCCTGTCCGCCGATGGAGATCAGGACGATGCTCCAGAAAGGCAGCTGATAATGGGCAATGACGGAACGGATAAACGGCCAGTTAAAGCCGGGGATCATGCCGGGATCATAGGCTCCGTTGACCGGAGCGATCCCCAGATTGACGGCGAAAACGACCAGCAGGATAACGGCTGCGCCGAAGGCCGGGATCGCGCTGAAAAACAGGCTGACCGGCATAAAGACCTTGTCCCAGATGCCGCGCCGGTAAGCAGCCACTGCTCCCAGCAGATTTCCCAGGAGCCATCCCACCAGGATGGCCGGCAGCTGGAGCGCAATGGTCCACCAGATCCCGCTGCCGATGATATCGGAGACCAGGCGGGGATACTGGCTGTAGCTGACGCCGAAAGTGCCGGTAGCAGCGTTTTTCACGAAATCGACAAACTGTGCCGGGACGCTCTTGTCCAGACCGAACTGATGCTCATAATAGGCGATCTGCTGCTGCACCTGCTCCGGTGAAGCGCCAGGGCTGATGTTTTTGCCGACGATGGCGTTGACGGGATCGCCAGGCATCAGACGCGGCAGAACAAAATTGAGAATGACTGCCGCTATAAAGGTAACAACAAACCAGAATATCTTTTTTCGGAAGTATTTCAACATTCCTTTGGTCACGATTCTACCCTCCTTTATACTCGCGGTGACAATTAAATGGCAAATGAAGTTTTGTCACCACGGTATATGCAGAGCATCGAATGGATGGGCACAAAAAGTTTCCGCATATTCAGACGCTCTGGTGTATACAAAAAACGGCCATGCCCTGTCAGCAGACAGGACATGGCCAAAAGAGAACCGGATCTTGTCAGCCGACAGGCTCCAGGTTATAGAGAGCAGCAATACCGTAGCCGTCTGTGCAGTCAGAGGGCGGGATGTTGTTGCCGTCATCCAGTTCGGGATAACCGGTCCAGTAAGTCTCATTTACAGCATGGAACTGCTCCGGACGGTACATCAGTGAGAAGTTCGGAACCTCTGACAGATAGATCTCGGTAGCCTCGGTGTAGAGGGCTTTGAGCTCTTCTTCATCCGTGGTCAGCGGGATGAGGTTGATGATCTCATCGATCCGTTCGTTGGAATAGTGACCAAAGTTACCGGTCCAGTTGTTGTCGACACCGACGAACTCGGAGCTCATCAGGGCACGGACACGGCTCCAGGGAGCAGCGGGCTCAGCACCGGCCGGGACGTACATAAAGATGTCATACTCGGTCTGGGAACCCTTGGTGAATACGGTCTGGTAGATATCCCATGTGGGATAGTTGGTGGTGATGTCAAGGCCGATGGCCTGTCCGGCGGCAGCCACATCCTCCATGGCAGCCATCCAGTCGGTCCAGCCGTTCGGGCAGCAGGCGTTGAGTTCGATCTTCTCGCCGTCGAGCTCACGATAGCCGTCGCCGTCGCTGTCAACGATGCCGGCCTCATCCAGGAGAGCCTTGGCACCCTCGATGTCCTTGCCGACCCACTGCAGATCCGCTACTGCGTCATGATCGTACATGGCCTGTTCGCCGTCGGTCGGGTTCATGACGGAACGGGGAACGCTGTCAAATCCGGGAGACTGGTTGGTCATGGCGTTCTCGATGATATCGTCATAGTCCACAGCCATGGCGATGGCTTTACGGACAGCCACATTCTGCAGAGCCGGGATTTCCATGTTGTACCAGGCGGTAGGCATGGTAGCGCAGATCCCGTAAGGAGGCTCGTCCATGTATGTGGCGATGGGCAGGCCATCCTCTTCCCACAGATTCTGAACGTTGGCGATGAACTGCTGGTTCACGTCGATCTGGCCATCCTTGAAGGCTACCAGAGCCGCATCATTGTCCGCATAGATGGCATGGCCGACATAGGTCGGAGTGGGCAGCTTGCCCCACATGGACTCATCCTGTCCCCAGTACTCATCGTTGCGCACGAAGGCAACCAGCTGGTCATTTGCAAAATACGGGCCATAAGGACCGGAGAAGGGCACGTCCTCAGCGGGATCCTCCAGCATCTTGGTCGGATCATTTTCATTGCGCTCTGCCAGCGTATTCAGCCATGCTTCCTGTACGACATACACACCGGAGAGGAAGTTCAGGATCTGCAGCGGATTGACGGGCTTGCCGTCCTCGGTCAGCGCACAGGAGATGACGACCTTGCCATCAACGGCCTGGACATCAGAAATATAAGGCATATAAGCAACAGCTGTATTATTCTGGATATCAACAGAGGTCTTCCATGTAGCGGCCACATCCTCTGCTGTCACCGGGGTGCCGTCATTCCATTTGGCAGCGGGCTTGATCGCAACCGTCATCTCGGTCAGATCCTCGTTCCACTGATAGTCGCCGTCCGCCAGCAGCGGATAAAGCTGACCATCCAGCATGTTATACATATAAAGAGACTCAAACATAACCTCACGGGATCCGCGGGGTGCCGCTGCGATCGCCATGGCGTTATTCATGTTGGAGCTCAGGGGATTCCACCCGATGATGGGGCCCCACTGCTGACCGCCGAAATAGATCGTCTCTTCACGCGGCAGATCACTGGGGGCATCGGAAGCAAAGGCGGCTGTGCCCATCGAGAGAGTCATGCTCAGCGCGAGCAGCCAGGCCAGTTTCTTTTTCATGTGTATACCTCCTTTGTTGATTGAGTGTGCTGACAACTTGGGCAGCCAGCGATTTTGGGGTTTCTACATAATTACCAATCTAAAAATGGCTTATATTTGAATAGTAAACCAGATTGCACAATCTGTCAATTGCGTTTTTGAAGATTGGTTGTAGAAATTTGCCGAATATCAATGTCGTGGGGTTCTGGAGACGATGTGCTGGTGTCGAGGAATTGAGAATGGGGGGACGACGGAAGTTAAGTGTGCTTTATGTGAGTTGGCCCGGGGTTGGGGGATGCCTGACGGACGGTGCAGGGAGGGGAGGGGCTCCGGCCGGGCGGGATCCATATGCCTCGGCGCGTGCAAGGCCAAAATGCCGCGAGCCC
>JAFWDX010000218.1 GCA_017515945.1 Blautia sp.
GGCCGTCAGGAGGATGCAGGGGGTAGGATGATCCTTCTGCAGCCTGCGCAGGACCTCCAGACCGTTGAGCCCGGGCAGCATGATATCCAGGAGGATCAGATCAAAGTTCTCCTTTTCCGCTCTTTCCAAAGCCTCCCGGCCGTTACCGCATTTGGATACGGTGTATCCCTCATGGAGCAGTTCCAGTTCAACGAAGCGGGCCAGCTTCTCCTCGTCCTCCACGATAAAAATATGTGCAGCCATAAATTAAATCCTCCTTAGAAATGTATACACGAATGAGTCAGAGGGACAGGTTCCTTGACTCACTCATACCGTTCCCAACCGAAGGGCCAGACCTCGTTTCCCTGCCGGAGGACCTGACTCCGTTTCCCTGCCGGAGAGCCTGACCTCAATTCACATATCGTTTAACCGGGCTCTTTCGCATAAATCGTGTAAATACCAGATCGTCTTTATACGTAAAACCCCACATATTCAGAGGCTCTCTCATGTTCCCCCGGTAAAATCATCCGGCAGGCAGATCCGCACTCTCGTCCCCAACTCGGTACGTGAAAGGATCTCAAAATGTCCACGGTGCCGGTCCACGATCCACTTGGCGATGGACAGTCCCAGCCCGGTACCAGCATATGCACGCACCTCATCTGAGCGATAAAACCGCTCGAACATATGCCGCACGTCATCAGAGGACATACCGATCCCGGAGTCCTGTACCTGGATCCATGGCCCGTCATTGGCCAAACCGCAGCTCAGCGTGATATCCTTGCCTGCAGGTGTATATTTGGACGCATTGTCCGTAAGGATCCTCACTGCCTGCTTCAGAAGGCCCTGGTCGGCTGTCACCGGAATCTCCCGGTCCGTCTTACGGATCAGATAATGATGCGTCTCATCGATCAGGACACACTCTTCATAAACCTCCTGGAGCAGTTCATCCAGCCGGATGCGCTGCGGGTTCAGGACCGTCCTGCCGCTGTCGCCGCGGGCCAGGAAAAGGAGCTGTTCCACCAGATATCCCATATGTGTGGCTTCATTCCGGATCGCGGTGATGGACTCATCCAGGATCTTTTCGTCTGTCTTCCCCCATCTGTCCAACATATTGGCATATCCCTGGATAACCGCGATCGGCGTGCGCAGCTCATGGGAAGCATCATTGACAAAGCGGGCCTGCTGCCGATAACTCTCCCGCATACGCAGCAGGAGATTATTCATCGCGGCTTCGATTCCTCCGAGATCCGAATCATGGAAGGCCAGCGGAGTTTCCTCCCCCGGCTGGATATTGTCAATAGCGTCCTCGATCACGTGATATGTATCCTCTGAAAAGGAAAAACGGCTGAGCTCATCCGCCTTAAGGGCAATCTCATTGATCGGCGCGAGGATCCGGCGGATCTGCCGGTCTTCTCTCATAAAGCTGAGAATCACGCTGAACAGCTGCAGACCGGCGGTGACGGCAAAGATAATGGAAACGATGATCAGCATAGGCAGGACCGGTGACTGTACGACCTGAATGCCGGCCGCATCCTTCACCACATAAACAAGCCCGCCTGCATCTGTGTTTCCTTCAAATATCCGTGCCGCCCCCGCCACAGGCCCGCCTGTACTCATATACTCCTGATCCAGGCACCAGAGGACCAGGATCAGAATATAAAAAAAGGCATCCATCACAAGAAAGCCCGCCAGCTTCCTGCGGATCCAGCTCCAGTGGAGCTTTCTTGTGATGGATGTCACCCGTTTTTGTTCTTCATTCCGCTTTTTCGATGACATGGTCAGGATCCTCTCGCGCGATCGCAACTGTTCAGTCACAAACTCCTTCACAGTCACCTTTCCTTATCCCTCCGCAGTTCCTTGCTCACATCCTCCGCCAGGCTGCCTGCTTTGTCCATGATGTCATTCGCCACAGTCAGATCGTCGTCTCCGACAAAACGATAGCGGACACCGAAAAACAATGAGGCTATCATGACCAGCAGCGAGATCCTCCATGAAAAAAACAGGACAATGGCAAACAACCATGCCGGCATCATAAACAGAGTCGATCCGAAGCGTTCCACACAAAAAGAATCGTTTCTGAGGATCTGCAGGACTTTTCTGAGGATCTTTCCAACGATCTGACCCGGATGCGGTGCATAACGTCTCTGTTCGTCCACCTTGTCCTGGACACGGACATATCCGGCCTGCTCCTCGTAGCCGGTAGAATAAGTGCCCTGCTCCGGTTTCTTGACCTTGCCCATACGCTCCAACAGCACCATGGCATCCAGCAGATCGCCGTCCGACTCCTCGAGCGCATTCTTAGCTTCTTCATAAGTGACATCCGCACGCTCACGCAGCATTTCAACTTTTTCCAGCATTGTCATGATAAGCCTTCCTTTCTGTATTCCCGCATCCTCCTCGGTGCGGATCTCAGGAACCACTCAGCTGCAGCCCTGATCTCCTTCCCTTTAGTGTACAGTTTACAGCTGTATTTTAAAGGAGGCCTTCAGTATAGATTAAATTAAGATTAACAATAAACCACAAGGTCTTAATACATAAAAACCTGTAACTGTTCAGTCACAAGCTCCTTCACA
>JAFWDX010000219.1 GCA_017515945.1 Blautia sp.
GCTCTGCCCCAGTATACCATCTTTTTGGCGGGTTTTCCACAGCATACGCAGGTTTCGCTGAGATTTTCCTGTTCAAAGGGCATGCATCTGGATGTCGCCTGCACATCCTCCTTGATCCGGTCCTCGCAGGCCTGATCGCCGCACCACATCGCCTTGACAAATCCGGGTTTTGTCTCAATGGTTTGTTTAAAGGTTTCATAATCCGTTGCCACATAGGTATGGGCATCTCTGTGGGTGCGCGCTCTTTCGAGCATCTCGCGCTGCATGGTATCAAGGATCTGCACTGCGCTTTGTCCAAGTTCTTCAAAGCTGACGGTATATTTTTCCCTGGTATCTCTGCGGCAGATCACGACCTGGCCTGCTTCGATATCCTTGGGACCACATTCGATCCGGATCGGGATACCCCTCATCTCCTGTTCGGCAAATTTAAAGCCCGGGCTCTTGTCTGTATCGTCCATTTTTGCCCGTATCCCGGCTTTTTTAAGGATCTCAAGGAGTTCCGCGCTCTTTTCAAGCACGCCTTCCTTACGCTGCTGGATCGGAATGACGACAGCCTGAACCGGAGCGATGCGGGGCGGCAGAACGAGACCGGAATTGTCGCCGTGCACCATGATCAGGGCTCCGATCATGCGCGTGGTAAATCCCCAGGATGTCTGATGCACATACTTCAGGGTATTATCTTTGTCTGTATACTGAATATTGAACGCACGGGCAAACCCATCGCCGAAGTTGTGGCTGGTACCGGACTGCAGTGCCTTGCCGTCATGCATCAGGGCCTCGATCGTATATGTTGACTCGGCGCCGGCGAATTTTTCCTTATCGGTTTTCTGGCCGCGAACTACGGGAATGGCGAGGACCTCCTCGCAGAAATCCGCATAAACATTCAGCATCTGAATGGTTCTTTCCTGCGCTTCTTCCGCAGTGGCTTGGGCTGTATGCCCCTCCTGCCAGAGGAACTCTCTGGAGCGGAGGAAGGGACGGGTGGTCTTTTCCCAGCGGACAACCGAACACCACTGATTGTAAACCTTTGGCAGATCCCGGTGAGAATGGATCTCCTTCTGGTAAAAATCACAGAAAAGCGTCTCCGATGTCGGACGCACGCACATTCTCTCCTGCAAGGGTTCCAGACCGCCATGCGTCACCCAGGCCACTTCCGGGGCAAAGCCTTCCACATGATCCTTCTCTTTCTGGAGCAGGGACTCGGGAATAAACATGGGCAGGTAAACATTTTCCACGCCCGTCTCTTTAAAGCGGCGGTCAAGCTCCTTCTGGATGTTTTCCCAGATGGCATACCCGGCCGGTTTTATGACCATGCAGCCCTTAACGCTGGTATAGTCGCAGAGCTCGGCTTTTTTTACCACATCCGTATACCATTGTGCGAAATCGTCTTCCATGGATGTGATCGCTTCCACCAGTTTCTTTTCTTTAGCCATGAACCAGTTTCTCCTTTACCTGTGTTAATAATAAAAATAATGTAACTGTGAAGGAGCTTGTGACTGAACAGTTACAAAATAATGTGCCTGTGCAGTCACAGGCAGATCTGCTACACTTCCAGTTCGATCCGTCGTCCGGACCGATCATATTGATAATACCTGACTCCGGCGGCATCCAGGAGCCTGCGCGAGGCAATGGACGCCTCCGTGTCCCGGTATTTGTCGCTGTCGTAAATGACCGTGCGGATCCCCGCCTGAATGATGGCTTTTGCACACTCATTGCAGGGAAACAAAGAGACATAAAGCTTGGAGCCCTCCAGGGAGCCTCCCCGGTAGTTCAAAATGGCGTTCAGCTCACTGTGCGTCACATACAGATACTTTGTATCAAGCGGAGCGCCTTCCCGTGCCCAGGGGAATTCATCATCCGAGCATCCTTTCGGAAAGCCGTTGTATCCCATGGAAAGGATCTTGTTGTCTTCACTGACGATGCAGCATCCCACCGGTGAATTCGGATCCTTTGAGCGCATGCCTGACAGAACGGCTACGCCCATAAAGTACTCATCCCAGGACAGATAATCCGCCCTCTTCATATTGACCATTTTCTTCATAGACACGCTCCTGTTTTCGCAACTGTTCGGTCACAAGTACCCTTTACTACACTGTGTCCTTCTCCGCCATGTCTGATCCGTCTGCATGGATCACACGATGCCCGGCAGCCTTGACCAGCCGGTTCATGATCGCCGTCCCAAGGCGGGGCGTATCAAAAGCTTCCGAAAAGATCACGTCTGTGCCCAGTTCATCAAATTCCCTGAGCTTTTCGTACAGATGGCGTGCGATGGTCTCCTCCCTGGCCCTGCTGCCTGCGCATACGCACAGCTCCGGCGGATAAAATCCGGCATTTTCCTCACAGGCAAGTATGCGTGTCCGCTTGCCTTCAGCCTTGGCCTGTGCCGCAAGCCGGTTGATCCGGCTGATCACCGCATCCCGATCTCCCTCCACGATCGTCATCAGGGCTTTCGGCGCATAATGCCTGTATTTCATCCCTGGCGCCTTTGGATGTACCTGTGCATTTTCTCCCGTCAGTCCCGGATCCATGCTGCACAGGCCCAACACCTCTTCCAGATCCGTAAGGGAAATGTATCCCGGTCTGAGCACGCACGGCGGATCCTGTGTAAAATCAACGATCGTCGATTCGAGCCCGATCCCGACCGGCCCGTCGTCAAGGATCATGTCGATCGCATCTCCCAGATCCTCCGCCACATGCTGTGCCGTCGTAGGAGAAGGTCTGCCCGAGGTATTGGCGCTGGGGGCGGCCACATACCCTCCCGCGGCACGGATCAGAGCCGCCGCCACCGGTTCGGAGGGGAAACGGACCGCCACCGTATCCAGCCCTCCCGTAGTCTCGTAAGGAACGATCGGTGATTTTTCAAATATCATTGTCAGCGGACCCGGCCAGAAACGCTCCGACAAGGCTGTTGCGGATGGAGGGATTTCCCTGACCAGCGGCGTCAGATGCGCCAGATCCGCAATGTGGACGATCAGTGGATTATCTGAAGGCCTGCCTTTGGCCGCATAGATCTTTTCAGACGCATGCGGATCAAGGGCATTTCCTCCCAGTCCATAGACCGTCTCTGTAGGAAAAGCCACCAGTCCGCCGGCCAGGATGATCTCGCCGGCCCGGCGGATCGCCTCCTGATCCGGGTCATTCTTGTCTATCTTTATCAGTTCAGCACTCATAGTTTCACTTCAAGGATATATGTATCATAGTTGAGATCACGGTATACGACTGTACCCAGTTCTCCCAGCAGTGTACGATTGATCCTTTCTCCGAATTTCTCACGTTCCGTAGAGCCGATCACCACATAAGACACGCCATAATTTTGCAGCAGCGTGCGTACCAGGTCCCGGTTGTCCGACGTATAGATCGCCTCCACATCCGCGCTCTTATTGTTAAGATCACCGGGATCACTGCGCCACAGCCATTCATGGACGTACCAGCCAAGGATCGTAGGCAGACCGGTCATGGCGGAGATCCGCTCGTAGTCGGTATAGCTGTCTCCGTTCGCCTCAAGTACCACGCTGGTTCCTTTCACATTGTCATTAAGCCAGCGGATGGCTCCGACATCCTCAGGGAAATCATAAGACAGGAATGCACTGGCGTCAAGTCCTTTACGGGTAGCCGGCTCATACCAGCTGCCGAACCAGGAGTTTACACTGCGGCCAAAATAGCCGAAGGTCCAGCACAGCAGGATCAGTCCGAGCACGGCGACCCCTTTCATCAGTCTGGCTCCTTTCGTCATCAGGAGCCGGATGATCACGTACGCCATAGTCATCCCAAAGAGCATAAAGGCCTGGTACGTAAGCTTGAACATGGTATTGGCACGGGCGTTTCCGGCCTCATAGATATCACGCACGTAGACAAGCTCAGGGATCAGGACCAGCCCGAAAGCGCAGCAGTACATCAGGATCGCAAAAAGATCCTGTGCGTTCATCCTGTCCATCAGTCTCCATAGAGATTTTTCAGGCAGGTTTTTAAGCACCTTGCAGATCACATAGATGACAAAGCAGCCTCCCAGCAGGACCGGGAGCCCCCACAGCACCAGGAGCTGGTGAGGGAGCGTATGGTTCTGCGCCAGAGCCACTCCGTCCACCATCGAATCAAACTGCACGGTAAACGGCACAATGACCAGACGTGCCGTCAGAAATACCTCGGAGGCCTGAGCCAGACTTACCGCAAAGACAGCTTTTATATTGCCTTTGAATTCAATGATATTCAGAAACAGGGCCGTACCCATGATCACGACAAAGTAGATCACGAAGTCCCAGTAATTGTTGAGCTGAAATAGTCCGAGTATGAACGCCGCCGTGATCAGCCAGGGCGAACGCAGGTGCCTTTTCATGACCCGGCCGGTCAGTTCCTTGTAATACTTTCTTTTCGTCGAAAACCATGCAAAGAGCAGTCCCGTCAGAAGCAGCACGAACATGATATTGACCACATGCGCATGCAGATCCCCAAGCACAAATGAATAGCATGGGAACTCATGGATCGTTTTATCCGGTCGGTCCGGATTGTACCCGATATACCGTGTGGCATCCGGGAACCAGTAAAATACCTCCTCCTCACCGCGCAGTTTCCGGACCAGCGGCAAAACGACGGCGTAAACCACATAATGCATGTTTCCGGCGATGGATACAGCCAGGCCGGCGAGCAGGCCGCCGACGGCAGGCCCGGCCCGCCGGATCCCCTTTAA
>JAFWDX010000220.1 GCA_017515945.1 Blautia sp.
AAAGTCCATCAGGATTGCATTTGAGATCCTTTTATGATAGAATTCCAGTTATATCTGTATCGTGTACACTGTGCGTTCTGGGGAGTATCGCATAGGAAGTATGGCAGAGCGGGGTTCTTTTCTAATAAATATATGCAGCCGGAAGACCTGTAAATATGGTAACTGTTCAGTCACAAGCTACTTAACAGTTACTGAATATGGATTTTTATACCAGCGGGAACAGATAAACGACTGATCGATTTGTCGCCGCGGTATATACAGAACTTCTCGTATGGGGATTTCTGCTGCAAAAGGGGAAAAAAAAATGGAACAATATGTGATAAAAGGCGGTAATCCACTTGTAGGGGAAGTCGACATATCAGGCGCAAAAAATGCCGCACTTCCGATCCTGGCAGCGGCGATCATGACAGACGAGACGATCCTGATCGAAAATCTGCCTGATGTCAGAGATATTAATGTACTTCTGGAGGCGATCGCAGGCATCGGCGCCCATGTGGACCGGGTAGATCGTCATACTGTCAAGATCAACGGATCCACGATCGGTGATCTGAGCGTGGATTATGAGTATATTAAAAAAATCCGCGCTTCCTATTATCTGATGGGTGCGCTTCTCGGCAAATATAAGCATGCCGAGGTACCGCTTCCCGGAGGATGCAATATCGGGAGCAGACCGATCGACCAGCATCTCAAGGGATTCAGGGCGCTCGGTACGGATGTGGATATCCGTCACGGTGCTATTGTAGCCTGTGCGGAAAACCTTCACGGCAGTCATATTTTCCTGGACGTGGTTTCTGTCGGTGCCACCATCAATATCATGATGGCCGCATCCATGGCCCAGGGACGTACCATTATCGAAAACGCGGCTCGTGAGCCTCATGTGGTTGACGTGGCCAATTTCCTGAACAGCATGGGTGCCAATATAATGGGCGCCGGGACCGATGTCATCAGGATCAGAGGTGTGGAAAAGCTGCATCGCACAGAGTATTCCATCATTCCGGATCAGATCGAGGCAGGGACATTTATGTGTGCCGCGGCCGCTACCGGCGGGGATGTGATGGTCCGCAATGTTATTCCCAAGCACCTCGAAGCGACTACAGCCAAGCTGCTTGAGATCGGCTGTGAGGTTCAGGAGTTTGATGATGCGGTCCGTGTACGGGCTACCCGTAAGCTGCGCCGCACACATGTAAAGACGCTTCCCTATCCCGGGTATCCGACGGATATGCAGCCTCAGATCACTGTCACCCTTGCGTTGGCGGACGGGACGAGTATTGTCACAGAGAGCATATTTGAAAACAGATTCAAATATGTGGATGAGCTGACCCGGATGGGTGCGAGCATTAAAGTAGAGGGAAACACGGCTATTATCGACGGCGTGAACAAATTTACCGGAGCGAGAGTCAGTGCGCCGGATCTGCGCGCAGGGGCTGCTCTGGTGATCGCAGGTATGGCGGCGGACGGTATCACGGTCGTGGATGATATTAAGTATATACAGCGCGGTTATGAAAATTTCGAAGGAAAGCTGCGCAGTCTCGGAGCGGAGATCGAAAAAGTCTCCAGCGAAAAGGAAATACTTAAGTTTCAGCTGAGAGTAGGCTGAAAAAAACAGAGGACGATCGTCCTCTGTTTTTTTTCTGATTAAATGTGAGTGTGATAATTATTATTATTTGATTTTAATACCTGAAAGAGCCTGTGCAAATGCGTTATTGAGAGGCTCTTCATTTTTCTGCTGGCGGAGATATTTCTGTACGTCAGCTTTTTTTACGCCGGCTCCTTCTTTTTCGCGGCGGGCCTGAAAAGCGGAAAGCCTTTCCTTATACCCGCAGGCGCAGACAAAGGTTTCTTCCTTTCCGCCTGTCAGCAGTTCCATGCGTTTATGGCATTTTGGACAGCGGGCATTTGTAGTCCGGGCAAGGGTTTCCCTGTATCCGCATTCTCTGTCCTGGCAGACGAGCATCCGGCTGTTTTTTCCGTTGACGGCCAGCAGGTGTTTACCGCAGTTGGGACATATTTTGGATGTCATGTTTTCATGCCGGTAGGTACCCTGACCGGCGCGGATCTCATCCACGATCCTGCGGGTATAGTCCTCTATGTCAGTCAGAAAGGCCTGCTGACGTACCTTGCCTGTTGTGATGTCCATGAGGCGCATTTCCCATGAAGCGGTCAGCTCGGGTTTTCTCAGATCCTCGGGAACCAGCTCCAGGAGCTGTCTGGCCTTGGCAGTCAGATAGATTTCATTCCCCTTTTTTTCCATCATAAAGCTGGAGAACAGTTTGTCTATGATATCCGCACGGGTAGCGACGGTGCCGAGGCCTCCGGTTTCACCGAGAGTGCGGGCAGCCCTGGCATCCTTGCTCTCCATATATCTGACAGGATTTTCCATGGCAGCCAGGAGTGTGGCTTCTGTAAAACGTTTCGGCGGTTTTGTCTTCGCACTGTGAACAGCAGCATTCTTTACAGGCAGACGCTGTCCCTGCCTGACCTGAGGAAGCAGCTGAACCGGATCCTCTGCGCTGTTGTCCTCGTCTTCCTCCTCGTCATCCTCATAAATGCCGCCGTCATAAGCAGCTCTCCATCCGGGACTGGTGAGGATCTGGCCTCTCGCGGTAAAGATCTCCTGTGCGCACCGTCCCTCCAGACGGACTTCTTCGTATTCACATGGCGGATATAATACGGCCAGGAAACGACGCACGACCATGTCGTAGATCCTGCGCTCCTCATTTGTCATATGATCGAGCTGTACATACTGCTCTGTCGGGATGATGGCATGATGGTCTGATACTTTGGCATCGTTGACAAAGCTTTTATCCGCCTTTATCGGTTTGCGCATGAGAGGGCCGGCCAGGTTACGGTAAGGACCGACGCTGATGGCGGCAAGCCTTTCCTTGATGGTGGGGACCACATCCTGGGTCAGATACCTGGAATCGGTTCTGGGATAAGTCAGGACCTTGTGGTTTTCGTAAAGACGCTGCATGATGTTCAACGTCTCTTTTGGTGAATAACCGTATTTGCTGCTGGCTTCCCTTTGCAGGGTAGTGAGGTCATACAGACCGGGCGCCGGCACCAGTTTCTTTTTCTTTACAACCGTGGACAGGTCGATGGAAGATCCTTTGACTTTGCTGCAGATCTGGTCTGCGGTGGTTTTGTCATATGTTCTGGCTGAGGAGGTTTTTTTGTCCTTCCAGGAAAAACGGATCCCTCCTGCCTCCATGGAGACAGTATAGTACTCAACAGGTGTAAAACGCCGGATCTCCTCTTCTCTTTTGCGGATGATGGCCAGAGTAGGGGTCTGGACCCTGCCGCAGGAGAGCTGCGCATTGTATTTGCATGTGAGGGCGCGGGTCCCGTTCATGCCTACGAGCCAGTCAGCCTGAGCCCTGGCGGAGGCGGCTCTGTACAGATTGTCATAATCGTGTCCGTTTTTCAGCTTTTCAAAGCCTTCACGGATCGCTTTGTCTGTGACTGAGGAGATCCACAATCTGCGGATGGGCTTGCTGCAGCCTGCCTTATCCAGGATCCACCGGGCGACCAGCTCTCCCTCCCGTCCCGCGTCAGTGGCAATGATGACGGATCCGATGTCCTGACGGAACAGCTGATCTCTGACAGCCTGAAACTGTTTGCGGGTCTGCGGAATGACAACGAGCTTCGGCTCCTTCGGAATCATGGGAAGTGTGGACATTTCCCATTTCTCATACTTTTTGTCATATATCTCCGGATCTGCCAGTGTGACCAGATGGCCCAGAGCCCATGTGACAACATAATTTTTTCCCTCCAGGGCTCCGTTCAGCTTTCCGCTGCAGCCCAGCACACGGGCGATATCCCGGGCGACGGAGGGTTTCTCGGCGAGAATAAGTGATTTCATGATATATATGCTCCTTTGTTGTAACTGTTCAGTCAGCGCCTCGCATTTTCTGCGAGGTGCGTGAGAATAAAGTTGAACAGCCAAGGCCAGGCGCACTTCCAATGCGACGAAAGGAGCCTGCGCCTGGCCTCGTAACTGTGAAGGAACTTGTGAATGAACAGTTACCCTTTGGTTATATATTCAGGATAACCAGTGAAGGGTGAGATGTCAACGGGAAGACGAGTCTAAATATACATTTCACTCTTGACAATTAACTTATAAAGAGTATAGTGTATACCGTACATGAGGAGTAGTGTTTGTAACTGTAAAAAACTTGTGTCTGATCAGTTACAGATGCTCTTACAATTTTATAAAACAGCCTTTTATTCAGAGTGGTGGAGATACATAGGATCTGTGAAGCCACGGCAACCCCCTGCCAGAGGGAAGGTGCCAGCCTGAGCGAGAGATCGAACAATAAAAGGACTGATCCGTGCGATGACAGTCCTGATATAGGGCTGTTTTTATTTTACAGGAGGATATATGGAAAAAATACTTTTTACATCAGAGTCAGTGACTGAGGGGCATCCGGATAAGGTCTGCGACGCAGTGTCCGATGCGATCCTGGATGCGTTGATCGAGCAGGATCCGATGAGCCGTGTGGCATGTGAAACCGCCACATCAACGGGTTTTGTGCTGGTTATGGGCGAGATCACTTCCAATGCGGTGATCGATTATCAGAAGATCGTGCGGGATACTGTGCGTGAGATCGGTTATAATAACGCGGATTACGGATTCGATGCGGATACGTGTGCGGTATTTACGGCGATTGACAAACAGTCCACGGATATTGCAATGGGTGTGGATAAAGCACTTGAGCTCAAGGAAAATGAGATGAATGAGGATGAGCTCGATGCCATCGGCGCGGGAGATCAGGGTCTGCAGTTCGGATATGCCACGAATGAAACGCCTGAATATATGCCCTATGCCATTAATCTGGCCCATAAGCTCGCGCGTCAGCTGACAAAGGTGCGCAAAGATGGCGTTCTTCCTTACCTTCGTCCGGATGGAAAGACGCAGGTGACAGTCGAGTATGGCGAGGACGGAAAACCGGCCCGCATTGATGCTGTTGTGTGCTCCACACAGCATGACCCGGATGTATCTCAGGAGCAGATCCATGAGGATATCCGCAAATATGTGTTTGACGCGATTATTCCTGAGAATATGGTTGATGATCAGACCCGGTATTATATCAATCCGACCGGACGTTTCGTCATAGGCGGACCTCACGGTGACAGCGGCCTGACCGGACGCAAGATCATCGTGGATACGTATGGCGGCACAGGACGTCATGGCGGCGGTGCTTTTTCAGGCAAGGACTGCACAAAGGTTGACCGCTCTGCCGCGTATGCTGCCCGTTATGTCGCAAAAAATATCGTGGCTGCCGGACTTGCGGACAGATGTGAGATCCAGCTTTCCTATGCCATCGGCGTGGCGCATCCTACTTCTGTTCATGTTGAAACCTTCGGAACAGGAAAACTGCCGGAGGCCCGTCTGGTTGAAATCGTGAGAGAAAACTTTGATCTGAGGCCTGCAGGCATCATCCGGATGCTGGATCTGCGTCGGCCGATCTATAAGCAGACGGCGGCCTATGGACACTTCGGACGTACGGATGTGGATCTGCCTTGGGAGCATACGGATAAGGCAGAGATTTTGAGAAAATATCTGTAATGAGTCAGGGGGACAGGTGACTCACCTGTCCCCCTGA
>JAFWDX010000221.1 GCA_017515945.1 Blautia sp.
CCGGCAGCAGCAGGAGCACCGAAGCCATGCTGATGATCGCACCGCGTGAGAGCAGTGTACAGATCGAGCCGATCATATCCACCTTTGAATACACGGAAACGCCAAATGTCGCGACGAAAAAGCTGAAGCCGCTTGTAATGATCGAGAGCATACAGGTCCTGTGAGCCGTCCGGATGGCATCCGTTTTGCTCTTTCCGGCATAGCGTTCTGTCGTATACCGGTTGGTCATCAGGATAGCATAGTCCACGGTCGCGCCCAGCTGGATCGTTCCGATGACGATGCTGGCCACAAAGGGCAGCGAGATTCCCTGAAAGTACGGAACCGCCATATTCACGTTGATGGCGAATTCGATCACGGCCACCAGAATGATCGGAAGGATCAGGGACCGGAAGGTCAGCATGATGATCACAAAGATCGCGGCGACCGAAAGGATATTGACGCGCTGCAGGTCCACATCCGTCGTATCCTGCAGATCCTTCATCATCGGGGCTTCCCCGATGACCATGGCATCGGGATCATGCTCTTTGACGATCCGGTTTATTTCTGCCAACTGACTGTTGACCTCATCAGTGGCTGAGGTATAGACCGAGCAGACAAAGGCCAGCTCGTGCGTGTCACTCTGGAGCATCTCACGGAATCTTTCCGGAACCATCGATTCGGGAACCATGGTACCCAATACAGCCGGGATGCCCAATGCCCATTTCACACCGTCCACTTCCTGCACTTCCTCGAGCATGCTGCTCTTCTCCTTCTCAGGCGTGTCTCTCTTCATCATGATAATGTGAAGACAGCTCAGATCAAATTCCTTCTCCAGCTTTTCATTTGCCTGATTGCTCAGAATGGTATCCGGCAGAGACTGCGCGATATTGTAATAGATCTTCGTGTGGTTGTTGCCGTACACAGCCGGCAGGAGCAGCACCGCAAATACGATCAGCCACAGCCTGTAATGCTTTGTGATAAAATCCGAGGCCTTCTCCAGGCTCGGAATGAACGGCTTATGCTTTGTTTTCTGGATCGCACCGTCAAAGACCAGGATCATAGCCGGCAGGATCGTGACACAGCACACCACGCCGATCAGGACACCCTTTGACATGACGATCCCGATATCCCGTCCCAGGGCAAAGGTCATGACGCACAGCGCCACAAAGCCGGCCACCGTCGTGACAGAGCTGGAGATCACGGACTTGAAGGTCCTGGCAATGGCGACGCCCATGGCCTTATTGCGATCCTCCGGAAATTCATGCTTGCATTCCTCAAAGGTCTCCAGCAGAAAGATCGAATAGTCCATGGTCACAGCCAGCTGCAGAACCGCCGTAAGCGCCTGTGTGATATAGGAAATCTCTCCCAGGAATATGTTGCTGCCGAGGTTATACAGGATCGACAGCCCGATACTCAACAGGAAGAAAAACGGGACGAGGAAGGAATCCGTCGTAAGCTCCAGCACGATAAAGGACAGAATGGCGGCTATAATTACGTAAATCGGCAGCTCCTGCATACACAGATCTGCGATATCCGTCACGATACCTGTCATGCCGCTGATAAAGCACTGTCCGCCCAGTACCCTTCTCATCTCCCGCACGGCTCCCATGGACGCATCCGAAGAAGTCGTGTCATCCAGGAAAGCGATGACCAGTGTCGCATTCCCGTTGAACAGCGCTTTGCGCAGGCGCTCCGGAAGCATTTCGACGGGTACGGAAATATCCGCTATGCTCCCGTACCAGAGCACCTTCTTAACATGCTCTATGGCAGTGAGCTTCTCCTCCACCTGCTGCACATCCTTGAGAGGCATTCCCTCCACCACGATCATGGCGAACGCGCCCATTCCGTATTCATCCACCATGATGTTCTGGCCGTCCACCGTCTCCAGAGTATCCGGCAGGTAACTCAGCAGGTCATAATTTACCTTTGTAGCGGCGATCCCGATCACGGAGGGTACCAGCAAGAGGGCGCCGATGATCAGGATCAAAACCCGGTTCTTTGCGATCCATTTACCAATACGCATTTTCAGTCCTTCTTTCTGACCGATAGTCATTTTTTACATGACTGTTATACAGCATCTTTTTCTTTCCGTCAATATAAAAATGCGTCAGGGGGACAGGTTCCTCAATGAGTCAGGGGGACAGGTTCCTTGACTCACACGTAAGTGCGAG
>JAFWDX010000222.1 GCA_017515945.1 Blautia sp.
GATGATGGAACCTTTCTTCCATCTGCTCCTCCAGCTCCCTGAGGATCCCAGGCAGTTTTTCACGCCCTTCAAACACCGCGCTCACGGCCAGATACAACCGCTCCGCATGCTTCTGCTTCAGGCAGATATACATGTTGTTTGCGATCAGAGTATAGTCACAATACTGCTCATAAAAAAACAGTAGAGACTGCCTGGTATTGAGATTCATATAATAAAAATGTCTGTGCAGAGCGTCCTCCAGTTCTTTACAGAGTTCATCCCCGGACACTTCAAAAAAAGACTGGGAAGACTCCACCAGGATCACGCAGTGCCAGCTGTCCCAGGCGGAAAGGTCAATCCTCTGAGAAGCTTCCCTTAACAAATCCGCAGATCCGGAATATAAATATGAGCTCAGGTAATAGCGCTGGAGGATATCCATTTCTTTCACAGTCTTTTTATCATTCATGGTAACCATCCTTTCATCAGGAGTATGTTACCATTCTCATAATTGCATGGAAAGAAGTACAACAGCGAAAATTATTACTTTTTTTCGTCAGAATGCCCGTATTTCAGTCCAGGAACCCTGGATTGTCGCATTTATGGTAGAGGATCATAGCCCCATACCCCGGCACGGTCACCCTGAGGTTGCCGCCGTGCGCCACATATTCGGCCGTCTCTGTCGTATATCCGCTGTTCCAGCTTAGCATCAGCCGTGTCAGGGTCGAGTCCTTTAACCTGCTGATGCCGGTTTTCCACGTCTCGATCTCCATTTCCCTCTCAAGCTACTGGTTATTGATGATCACGATCATTCGTTCATAGTGGGAAAACCGTCCATAGCACAATCCCTGATAACTGTTCCAGAGAAATTTGACCGATGCAGAGCGCAGGAACGGGTAGGCCTTGTGAATGGCGATCATGTCCCGATGAAATCTGATCATTTCCTGGTCTTCGTTGCCCCATGGATAGGTCCGCCTGTTATCCGGATCCGTAAATCCGCATACACCAGCCTCATCTCCATAGTACAGTGTAGGTGATCCTGGCCATGTCATCTGGATCGCAACAGCCTCTCTCATAACTGCAGGATTGATTCCCTCCTCGGCTGCCCGCGCCCCGGCATAGGAGATCCTGCCCACACGATGATTGGTCCTGGTCAGAAAACGTGAATGGTCATGATTGGACAGTTCATTCATGGCGCAGTACAATGCCGACATGTGAAGAGACGGCATGTGGGCTTTCATCGCATTGATAAATGCGTCGCTGTTGCCATACAGGTCTTCCCGATACTCATCGGAATGTTTTTCCATTCCTGTCAGGAACCAGGTTACAGGCTCCATAAACGCGTCATAGTTCATGACGGTATCCCATTCGTTTCCTCTCAGCCAGCTTTCCGGATTTCCGTAATGCTCTGCGAGGATCAGGGCCTGTGGATTGGCTTCGCGGACAGCGGCACGGAACCTCTGCCAGAAACTGTGATTGAACTCGGTACTGTGCCCGAGATCCGCTGCCACATCCAGCCTCCAGCCATCTACATTGAACGGAGGGCTGACCCATTTGCGGCCGATCCTGAGTATTTCCTCACAGAGTTCCTCCGATTCCTCATAGTTGAGTTTGGGCAGCGTATCGTGTGCCCACCAGCCGTCATAGGAAGGATTGTAAGGCCACCTGTCCGGATCCTGGAACTGAAAATAATGGCGATAAGGACTGTCTGCACTGATATAGGCACCGGGTGCATATCCCTCCTGATGCTCATATATCCGTTCCCTGTCCATCCATTTATTAAAGGATCCACAGTGATTGAATACGCCATCAAGGATGATCCTCATGCCCCGCCTGTGGATCTCGTCCACGAACCTGCAGAAAAGTTCATTGCCGGCCTCCAGATTGGCCAGCCCGGTCACCCGGCGGATATACCGGGCAGCATGCGCGTTTTCGTGATCATTTTCCTCCAGCAGTCCGTCCTGGATATCATCCACGATCCGTCCATAATGAGGATCCACATAATCATAATCCTGGATATCATATTTATGGTTGCTGGGTGAAACAAAGATCGGATTGAGATAGATCACTTCGATCCCCAGCTCCTGCAGATAATCCAGCTTCTGCATGATGCCGGCCAGATCTCCGCCGTAAAACTCTCTGACCCCCATGACCGCCGGGACCTTTGCCCAGTCTGTAACCTGCTGTGTGACATCCCCGATATAATAGTATTCTCTGTCCAGGACATCATTTGATGGATCCCCATTATAAAAGCGGTCCACAAAAATCTGATACATAACCGCTCCCCGCGCCCATTCGGGCATATCAAAGCCTGGCCATATTTCAAACTCCGAGTCCTGCCGCGGCTCAATGGAAGGTCCTGTACTGTAATAATAGCAGATCTTCCAGCCGTAACTGATATCAAAATGGTACCGCAGCACCTCTGATGGCATTTTCACAACAGCTTCATAATAATCAAAACCGTTGCCGCTGGCTCTGAGCCCCATCTCCTTCCGCTCACCTCCGACGACCAGAAAGACCGAGTCTACATTATTCTTCTGGGTGCGAAAACGGATACGGACATCTTCGCCGGCTTTGGGCTCTGAGGGGATCCGATAATAATCGGAACCATCACTGAAAAGAGCGTCCAGGTTAAGAACCGGCCTCATGTTCATAATGTATCTCATTTTATTCATCGTCTGAGCGTTTGAATGTTCCATACGGTACTCATTCCTTCCTCTTCTGACTAACTGCTCAGTCACAGCGCCTTCACAGTTACGAGGCCAGGCGCAGGCTCCTTTCGTCGCATTGGAAGTGCGCCTGGCCCTGGCTCTTCAACTTTAGTCTTACGCACCTCGCAGTAAATGCGAGGTGCTGACTGAACATTTACCTTCTGACTTCACTCGCTTAAGGGAACACCCTCCTGGGCATCAAACAGAATTTCAAACTCTTCCCGGTGTACTTTTTCTTTTTCCAGGAGAAGTGCCGCGCACGCATGCAGCACTTTGATATGTTCACGTATGATCTCTCTGGCCTTTTCATGACATTCACTGATGATACGATGGATCTCTTCATCGATCTGCATGGCCACCTGCTCAGAATATCCTCTTGTATGAGCCAGGTCGCGGCCGATAAAGACTGCATCGTCCTCGTTTCCGTAAGCGATCAGACCGATCCTGTCAGACATGCCATACCGCATGACCATGGACCGCGCCAGTTCTGTCGCACGTTTTATGTCATTTGACGCGCCCGTCGTGATATCCCCAAAAATGAGTTCTTCAGCGACACGTCCTCCCAGAAGGGTCGTGATGCTCTGCAGCATCTTGCCTCTGGTGTTAAATATCTCATCATTTTCCGGAAGAGGCATCGTATAGCCTGCTGCCCCCATACCGGTCGGTATAATGGAAATCGTATATACAGACTCCATATCGGGAAGCACATGGAACAGGATCGCGTGCCCGGCTTCATGGTAGGCTGTGATCTTTTTCTCCTTGTCGGAAATGACTTTACTGTGTTTTTCCGCTCCGATCCCCACTTTTATAAAGGCGGATTTGATATCCTGCTGGATGATAAACGCCCTGTCATCCTTTGCCGCGATGATCGCAGCTTCATTCAGCAGGTTCTCAAGGTCTGCTCCTGTAAATCCTGCCGTAGTCTGTGCGATCTGATGCATGTTCACGTCCTCACCGAGCGGTTTGTCCTTCGCATGCACTTTGAGGATCTCCTCGCGGCCTTTGATATCCGGCCTGCCCACTCCGACCTTGCGGTCAAAGCGTCCCGGGCGCAAGATGGCGGGATCAAGGATATCCACGCGGTTGGTGGCGGCCATGACGATGATCCCCTCATTGACGCCAAAACCGTCCATCTCTACGAGCAGCTGGTTAAGTGTCTGTTCCCTTTCATCATGTCCTCCGCCCATACCGGTGCCTCTCTGACGGGCGACCGCGTCGATCTCATCAATAAAGATGATACACGGCGCATGGGCTTTTCCCTCTTCAAAAAGATCACGGACACGGGACGCGCCGACACCTACGAACATTTCAACAAAGTCAGAGCCGGAAATCGAAAAGAAAGGTACGCCTGCTTCGCCCGCAACTGCCTTGGCCAGCAGTGTTTTGCCTGTGCCGGGAGGGCCTACCAGCAGCACGCCCTTGGGAATACGGGCACCTACCCGTGTGTATTTTCCGGGCATTTTGAGGAAATCCACGACCTCAGCCAGATCCTCCTTTTCCTCCTCAAGTCCGGCAACATCAGAAAATGTGACTTTTTTGTCGGAGGGCAGAGACATGCGGGCATGGCTTTTGCCAAAGTTCATCATCCGTGCATTGGCGCCGCCTCCGCCCATCTGACGATTCATCATGGTCATCAGAAAGACGACCAGTGCGCCCATAAGGACGATCGGAAGAATCGTGGACAGGAGAATATTTTCTCTGGAGACATTTTCCGTCACCGGGTCAACGCCATAGGAACGGAGCAGTTTTTCGGCTTCCTTTACATCGGACACATATATCCTTTTTTCTCCTTCGGAACGGATCTGAGCTTCGACGGCACCGGTCGGGACCTCGCTGTTCTGGTGGATCCGCGCTTCAAGGACATCTCCCTTTTTCAGTGCGCTTTCCAGCTGTCCCACTGTATATTCGTTCAAGGCGGAAACAGAATTGTTCAGGTACAGATAACCTGCAATAAGCGCAATTATAAAAATCAGGTACATGCCAATCCTGCCAGACTGCTTGTACACTATTTCATCCCCTTTCGATCCATGTGAAAACCGTACCTGTCACTGTCTGATGACTCCGATATAAGGAAGGTTGCGATATTTCTGTGCATAATCCAGCCCGTAGCCCACCACAAATGCATCCGGAATCTCAAAGCAGGTATAATCCACCTTTACATTATCCACGACCCGGCACATCGGTTTGTCAAGCAGTGTACACAGCCGGATGCTGGCAGGTTTCCTGTCCTGAAGCACTCTGAGCAGATATCCGAGCGTCCGTCCGGAATCGATGATATCCTCCACGACCAGCACATCCTTTCCCTCCAGGGGTTGGTCAAGATCTTTGACGATACGGACAACGCCGCTGGATTTCGTATCGTCCCCATAGCTGGATACGGACATAAAATCCATGGTCACCGGAATCACAAGGTGCTTTGCCAGTTCACACATAAAGAACACACCACCCTTAAGGACACATATCAGGTGCAGCTCCCTGCCCGCATAGTCCCGGTTGATCTGCTCCGCCACCTCGTTGATCCGCCGCTGTGTATCATCCTCAGAAATCAAAATCTCGATTTTTTCACTCATATGTCAGCCTCATCTTCCATTTATTCGTTCCCACGGGTATCAGTACCCGCTGCGGCAGGTTCAAGCCTGATTTCAAGCACCCTGCTGGTGTCACTGCTGATCATGGCGCCGGCCCCGAGCCGCCCGGAAATGATCCAGTGCACCTCATTTCCGCATGCCACCAGCCCGATACGGTCTCTGTCTGCAGCAGGGATCTTCTGATCGATCATGAACCGGCGGAGGCTCTTGCGCCCGCCCCCATGGGGAAGCGCGAACCAATCTCCGGCGCACCGGGTCCGAACCTGCAGTTTTCCATGTATTTTATCATAATCCAGCCATTTCGTATACGTTTTTTCAGGAATAATCTGCCCATTATATGGAAAAATCCTGCATATAAAGGTGCCGAATACGGTATCTGTGACTCCCGGGATCTGCAGATATTTCCATTCAGCCGTCTGCGGCATCTGCTTCTGTGTGGGTGCAAAGGAGTCCGTGCCGTCACCGGGATACATCGATGAACAGATCTCCACCCCTTCTGCCGTACGGTAAGCATGAACTTTACAGGGCAGCTGCAGATGTCTGCCTGCTGCCCCTGTCAGCAGATCCCTAAGCTGTTCCAGATGGACGGTCCCCAGATCCTTTCCTGTCCGGCTCACGCGCTCCAGGGCCAGGCGAAGGGCATACAGCTGCAATATCCCCGGTTCTTCTGCCAGATGTTCCGCTATCCGGAACCGCAGAGGCGCACCCGTCTGCGGATCTGTATCCGGAGGGCTGATGAGAGACCGTACCAGAGCCTTTTCCCCCTCTGCGGCGAGGTAATCCTCTGCCAGGGCAAAATTTGCCGCAGCCGCCGCAATATGGGACGGCGCACATGGGTGTACCTGTTCCGCCAGGACAGGGAGCAGGCGCCGGATCCTGTTTCTGGTATACAGATCGGTCAGATTGGTGCTGTCTGTCATATAATCCATGCCGGCAAGGGCGGCATATTCTTCGATTTCCTCTCTTGACAGGCACATCACAGGCCGGATCAGGCACAGATCCCTGTCAGGTCCCTCCTGAGAAAGCGGGCTCACAGGCCGGATACCGGTCATCCCCCTCAGCGAGCTGCCCCTGCAAAGATGGTGAAGGAGTGTCTCAGCCTGATCATCCCTGTTATGGGCCAGCGCGATCCTCAGCCTCGTAAAAGCGCCGCCCCGATCTGCCGGCTCAGGCGATCCGGCCGCAATGCTTCGTGCCTGGGCTGCCAGGATCCTCCTGCGCATGATCCGGCCGGTTTCCTCCTCGCCCATATGCCACTCCTTCGCCAGCTCGGGGACATCACACCGGATCGTTTCACAGGGCACATCTCTGAGGCTGCATTGCTCTTTTACGTAAGCAGCGTCCCTGTCCGCCTCACTGCCGCGTATGCCATGATGGACGTGGACCGCAGCCAGTGTAAAGCCTATCTGCTCCTGCATGCGGCAGAGCAGATCCAGCATCACCATCGAATCGGCTCCTCCGGAGATACCTGCCGTCACCAGATCGCCTTTGCGGATCAGGCCGCCCTTGCAGACATAGCGCAGAGATTTTTCATAAATTGCGAACAGACGGTTCTTTTTCATGCACAGACCCGGCACCTTTCAAAACAAAAAGCCATGTTTGCACGGAATTTACCGTTGCAGACATGGCCTGTAACCAATCAGCCTTTCTCGTAACTGTTCCGTCACAAGCTCCTTCACAGTTACCCTTCTTCTTCGAATACGATCTCGTTGTCCTTAACCAGGCCAAGCTTTTCCCGGGCGATCTGCTCGATATACGCATCTGTCTCCATATACGTGCGGAGCTTCTCTATCTCCCCGGTACGATCGTGCTCCTCCTCAATACGCCGTTCAAGAGTGGCTACGCGTTCATCATACTGACGGATCATCGAGGTGAGATCCTCGCTCTGCCTCATCATGATGAGCAGGAGGACAAAAACCGTCAGAATAATGCAGAGCATACCCATCCGGTTGTAAGCTTTATTCTTTTTTTTCGTTTTGCTCCCCTTATTTGCCAATGTTACTCTCCCCGCTCCGGTCCCGCTCCCCTTCAGTCTCGCAGCTTGAATGCCATGTAACTGTTCAGTCACAAGTTTCTACACATTTACAATGCTATCACGTTTATTTTAGCTCTTTTTCCCTGAAAGTGCAACCATCGTTTTCGTATTCAAAGAAAAAAGGACGATTCCCCTGAATCCACAGGCAAACCGTCCCTGTTTTTCTGATAGTTGTTTACAGGTATTTGTAGAGATTTTCCGCTTCTTCCTTGCGCACAGTCTCTTTGATATCCATAACCTGTACCCGCACATTGCGCGTACCGAACTGTATCTCGATCTCATCGCCTATGCTGACAGGCGCGCTGGCTCTGGCAGTCTTGCCGTTAAGCAGCACCCGGCCTGCATCGCAGGCTTCATTCGCCACCGTCCGTCTCACGATCAGACGGGACACTTTAAGATATTTATCCAGCCGCATGGTTTCTGACCCGAATGCAGCTGATCAGTCTTTGACTGCATCTTTGAGAGCTTTGCCGGCCTTAAAACGGGGAGCTTTGGATGCGGGGATCTGGATCTCCTCTTTGGTGGACGGATTACGTCCGACTCTGGCCGCGCGCTCTGCAACGTCAAAGGTACCAAAGCCTACAAGCTGAACCTTTTCACCCTCATTGAGCTCTTTGGTGACCACATCGATAAAAGAATTGAGGACAGCCTCTACGTCCTTTTTGGTCAGATTGGTCTGGGCTACCATTTCAGCTACGAGTTCTTGCTTATTCATGTTGTGAATATCCTCCTTCACAGAAACTTCGTTTGTACGAACGACTATAATCCTTTTTCCGCGTCCTGTCAAGAAAAGCTTGTCA
>JAFWDX010000223.1 GCA_017515945.1 Blautia sp.
CAGGTCAGAGACGGAATGCCTGTGGAAAAAAACCAGGTCTATATGATTCCGCCAAGATATAACCTGGAGATCGTATCCGATGTATTGTACCTGCGTGAATATGATCACGCCCGGATCAATCATCCCATTGATGTCTTTTTCAGGTCGCTGGCCGCCGCGTATGAGAATCGCTCCGTCGCGGTGATCATGTCCGGCACAGGATCTGACGGGACCAACGGGATCCGCTCCATAAAGGAACAGAACGGCGTCATCATTGTCCAGACACCTGAGAGCGCCAAATTTGACGGCATGCCGCGCAATGCCATCGGCACGGGCTTTGTGGATCTGATCCAGAATCCGGAGAGCATCGCCCGTGAGATGTCCCATATTGCGGCATCCATGATGAACTCCAGGGCAAAGCTGCAGCTCACGGATGAGGATCTGATGAGCCAGGTCTTTTCGATCCTCAAGAATGTCACAAACACGAATTATACCTATTACAAACAGACGACCATTCTCCGGCGGATCGAACGCCGCCTGGTAGTAACCCATAACCGCAACCTGAAGGAATACGTAACCTATCTCACCAACAATCCGGAGGAAGCCAGGCTCCTGGCCAAAGAAGTCCTCATCGGAGTGACCAGCTTTTTCAGGGATCCGGATTACTTTGACACACTGAAAGAAAGGGTTGTAAAGCCCCTCTTAATGGACAGCCAACGTTCTGCGCAGATCAGAGTCTGGGTGGCAGGCTGCTCGACAGGTGAGGAGGCTTATTCCATCGCGATCATCTTTAAAGAAGCCATGGAGGAAATGGCGATCAACCGTGACATCAAGATCTTTGCCACAGACCTGGATGCGGGCTCCATCAATGTTGCCGGCAAGGCCATGTATGGGGACAATATCATCGATGATGTGTCAGTCACCCGGCTTTCACGCTATTTCTCCCGCAAAGGGACCAAATACGTGGTGCGGCATGACATCCGCAAGATGATCATCTTTGCCCAGCACAATGTATTCCAGGATCCGCCCTTTGGCAAACTGGATCTGATCAGCTGCCGCAATCTGCTCATCTATTTCCAGACCGTGCTGCAGAGAAACCTGTTTGCGATCTTCCACATGGCGCTCAAGGATAAAGGATATCTTTTCCTCGGAAGGTCAGAGTCGGTCATTGATTATAATGATGTCTTTCGCGTGCTGTGTGCCAATGAAAAGATTTTTGTTCATAATGCCACAGGCAAGGCACCGGTCCACGACCGGATGAATTACACCATGCAGACCCTGGAAAACAATCTGGAGCCTGTCCGCTATCCGATGCCTCCGGATTATTCTTCGGATGCGCAGTATAAATCCAGTGAGCTGCAGACCAGTATTTTTGAAAATCTGATGCCTGCCTGCGTCCTGGTCAATGAACAGAATGAACTGTGGCGTTCATACGGAGATTGCGATAAATTCCTTTCCGTTCCGGTGGGAGCCGCCACGCTGGATATCTTTTCGCTCCTGAGGACAGACCTTAAGATCCCTGTCTCCACTGTACTGCGGGAATCCCGAAATAAAGGAGACAAGGTTTCCTATGACGAGGTGCCCGTCAAGATCGATGAGGAGCCGGAGTATATCTCCATCGTAGCCCAGCCCATATTTGACAAGCATGGCGGTTCGACAGAGTTCACGGCAATTGCGTTCATCCGCGGCAAACGCAAACTGGATAAGGATATGCAGCATTACCAGATCGACACTGCAGCCGCCCAGCGGATCGCCAATCTGGAAAAGGAGCTGAAAGTCGCCCAGGAAAACCTGCATCAGACTGTGACGGAGCTTGAGTCCGTCAACGCCGAGCTGCAGGCGGCCAATGAGGAGCTCCTTACCGCCAACGAGGAGCTGCAGAGCTCCAACGAGGAACTCCAGTCCGTGAATGAGGAATTATATACCGTCAATTCCGAATACCAGCAGAAGGTGAGCGAGCTGGCCGGTGTGAATGATGATATGGCCAATTTCCTGTCGACCACGCTGGTGGGTATCCTGATGGTCGACCG
The DNA here is from genome assembly GCA_017515945.1 of Blautia sp. Lineage (GTDB taxonomy): Bacteria > Bacillota > Clostridia > Lachnospirales > Lachnospiraceae > Blautia_A. Next base: position 2,010 of record JAFWDX010000223.1, read on the forward strand.
GGACCTGAACATCCGCAAATACACCGAGTATATTTCCTCGGAGTTCCATGTGGCTGAGCAGGATATGGGACGATCCCTGCGTTATATCGCGTACAATTTCGGGACGATCGACCTGATGGCGCTGTGCCAGGAGGCTCTGGAGACAACGACGACCTCCGAACATCACTGCGCATCGATCAGCGGACGGACATATCTGATCCGCATCGCTCCCTACAGGGAGCACAGCAGCCAGGTTCAGAATCAGATCCCGGCCATGCAGTCGGAATCGCCGACGAAGACCCGCGTCAGCGGCCTTGTGCTGACCTTTGTGGATACCACGAAACAGGTGGATGACCAGGAGCAGATCGAGGAAATGGCCAAGGCTCTGCGCAAGGCGGTTCAGTCCACCAGAGAAAAGGATACCTTCCTTTCCCACATGAGCCATGACATGCGCACGCCCATGGCTGCGATCGTAGGCCTGACCCAGCTGAGCCTGTCAGAAGAGGGGATCCCGGATAAGGTCAGGGACAATCTGGACAAGATTCAGATCTCCAGCCGCTATCTGATGACGCTGATCGAGGAGATCCTTGAAACCAGCCGGATCAATGCCGGCAAGGTGGTTTCCATATGTACTGCGGTCCGCGAAACGAATCTCCTGGAGGATATCGAGACGATCATCGCCGAACAGTGCCGGGAGGTGGATATCCGCTTCGCCTGTTCGTTCCATGAATGCCAGCGGCGATATGTGATGATGGACACGGAACACGTGGAGCGGATCCTCATGAATCTGCTGAGCAACGCTGTCAAATTTACTCCTGAGGGAGGTTCGATCAACCTGGATATTTACGCCCGCTACCAGGAAGACCGCGTGGAGCATACCTATGTGATCCGGGATACAGGAAGAGGCATGAGCGAGGCATTCCTGAACAAGATGTTCCTGCCTTTCGAACAGGAAACCATTGAAGAAGGACTGAGGGAAGGCACCGGTCTGGGGCTTTATATCTGTAAAAATCTTATTGATCTGCTGGGCGGCAAGATCTATTGTACCAGCAAGCAGGGGGAAGGTACGACCTTCACGGTCGTGCTGTCCTACAACCTGGCCACCCCGGATCAGATCGAGATGGAAAAGAACCGGATCAATACCTTTGAGGACAGGCTGCTGCACGGCAAAAATGTGCTGGTGGCGGAAGACAACCATATCAATGCCGAGGTGACCATGTCGCTCCTTGAAAAGAAAGGCATTCATGCTGAACTGGCGAGAGACGGGCAGGAGGCGGTGGAACTCTTCCGCAAAAAGGGTCCGTATCATTATCAGGCGATCCTGATGGATGTGCGTATGCCTGTGAAAAGCGGGATCGCGGCAGCCAAGGAGATCCGCCGGACGGACCTGGAGGATGCCCGCTCGATCTGCATCATCGGGCTGACTGCGGATCTGCAGGATTCCACTGCCGAAGAGTGCCTGTCCGCGGGAATGAACGCGTTCCTGAGCAAGCCCGTGGATACCAACCGGTTGTTTGCCCTGCTCGCCCAGGAGTTTGAAAGACAGGAGAATCTGACACAGAATACAGCGAAGGAGTGAGAGATCTGTAATGCCGAATGAAGAAAGTATAAAACCGGATCCGAACGGGATGACGCCTGAGAGGATCTGCGAGTTATACAGCGCTCTGATCGCCTGGGGCGCCGATATAAAAGGTGCCCGTGAGCGCTTCCTGGAGGATGACGAGCTTTATGTCAGGAGTCTGAAGCGGTTCGCGGACGGGACATTCATCAGACGGCTGGACAATGCCCTCAAGGGCAATGATACCGCCTCCCTCTATGAGGTGGCGCATGTGATCAAAGGCACAACTGCGACCTTGAATCTGAAGCCGCTGTATGATATTGTATGTAGGATCACGCAGGGAGTCCGCCGCCAGGGCCGGTATGATGCGCTGGAGGAGGACTGCCGGGAGCTGTACGCTTGTTACGCACAGTTCTGCAGCATGATCTGACCTATTATACTGGCGGTAACAAATAAATGGAAAATGGAATTTGTCACCGCGGTATATGCAGAGCCTCTAAATACGCGGAGTTCCGCGTATTAAGACGCTCTAGTATAACGTACTCAAGGGAGGAAAAAATGAGCAATTCATCTTTGAAGGAACAGACACCGATCAGGGATGCACGCACCCTGGGGATACCCAGAATACTGATCCTTGGCCTGCAGCACATGTTTGCTATGTTCGGAGCTACCGTCCTGGTGCCGATCCTGGTCAATGCGTATTTCCACGGCGAAGGGCTTTCCGTCCAGGTCACGCTGTTTTTTGCGGGGGTCGGGACGTTGTTCTTCCATGTTTGTTCCAAAATGAAGGTGCCGGC
>JAFWDX010000023.1 GCA_017515945.1 Blautia sp.
GAAAGGAGCCTGCGCCTGGCCTCGTAACTGTGAAGGAGCTTGTGACTGAACAGTTACCAGTTACGAAATGAAAAGAAAGCAGGTGAATGATTGAGTATAATTCTGGCGCTGCTGATCTTCAGCGCGATTGTTCTGTTTCATGAACTGGGCCATTTTCTGCTGGCCAAAAAAAGCGGGATCACGGTCGTGGAGTTTTCTCTGGGTATGGGACCGAGGCTTCTGAGTACAGTACGCGGGGGAACGCGGTATTCTCTTAAGGCTTTTCCGCTTGGCGGTTCCTGCGCCATGCTCGGAGAGGATACTGACGAGGTTGCAGAAGGATCCTTCAACGCCGCTTCAGTCTGGAAAAGAATCTGTGTCGTGGCGGCAGGACCGGTCTTTAATTTTATCCTGGCGTTTGTTTTCGCAGTAGTGATCGTTGGCTTTACCGGTTATGATCCGGCCAAGGTTGTACAGGTAAATGAAGACAGTGCCGCCTACGAAGCCGGATTGCGTGAAGGAGACCGGATCGTGCGTTACGATGGTTATGCCGTTGACCTGGCCAGGGATCTGTATGTCTATATGTACCTCAATCCGCTTGAAGAAGGAAAAACGGTCCGGATGGATGTCGACAGAGATGGTGAAAGAGTGCACATCGCTTTCCTTCCTGATCTCAATACCCGTTATCTGCTGGGATTCAACCGCAGTGATGTCAATTCCATGCGTGTGGAATCCCTGATCCCGGGACTTCCACTGGAGGATACCGGCATTGTTCCCGGGGATACGATCACAGCCGTGAACGGTGTGGAGATAAAAGACGGCGCCGACTACGAGGCGTATCTGTCAGAGCATCCGCTGGATGGTTCCGAGATCAGGATCACGTATGTACATGACGGACTGGAATACGAAGCCAGTCTAAAGCCTGAGGCCTACAGTACTCCTGTGGGTGGCTTTGCCTACAATACCGGGTATACGCGTACGAAGGGCTTCGGGGTAGTAAAGTACGCCCTCCTGGAAATGAAATATATGATCCGCTCGACATTGCTGAGCCTCAGAGAACTGGTGACAGGCGGACTCGGGATCAGGGATCTGAGCGGGCCGGTAGGTGTAGTGGATGCCATCGGTCAGACTTATGAACAGAGCAAAAGTGAAGGAGCATTTACGATCCTGATCAATATGCTTTCGATGGCAATCCTGCTTTCAACGAACCTGGGTGTGATGAACCTGCTCCCTGTTCCGGCGCTGGACGGCGGACGCCTGGTCTTCCTGTTTGTGGAAGCGGTGAGACGCAAGCCTCTTAACCGTAATCTGGAAGGTTCCATACATTTTACGGGACTGGTGCTTTTGATGATCCTGATGGCGTTCGTGATGTATCAGGATATTCTCAAATTATTTTAAAAAAAATCGAAATAACTGTTGACAACTGCCGGGAACTTTGATATCATACCACTTGTCGCGAGCGAGGCGGATATCTCATAAGAGCGATATGCGGAAGTGTCGGAACTGGCAGACGAGCTAGACTAAGGATCTAGTGACTATTGCAGTCGTGTGGGTTCAAGTCCCATCTTCCGCATTTTTTTATGCGGATTTTAAGGTCGTTATTATGAGTCGGAGGTGCCCTGGGGTCAGGGACTCCGGCTTTTTGTTTTTTTCAGGAATTTGAATAAAAAAAAGGATTTGGTTCAAAAACGTGGAATATTCTTTGTAAAGGAGCTTGTGATGTACAGCTGCGTGAACTGCAGCAGAAGGAGGCCGGGACTTTGAATATTCGCGAGGTAATGGAGCAGCGTGAAAAAGAACTGCTAAGTCCTTATGCAGCTTACAGTTCGGATACGGCCGGGAGGAAGAGGCAGGAGGAGGAGTGCGATGTCCGCACCTGTTACCAGCGGGACAGAGACCGCATCCTGCACTCCAAAGCCTTTCGCCGGCTGAAAGACAAAACACAGGTTTTTCTCGCCCCGCAGGGAGATCATTACCGTAATCGCCTCACTCATACGCTGGAGGTATCACAGATCGCCCGGACGATCGCGCGTGCCCTGCGGCTGAATGAGGATCTCGTTGAGGCGATCGCCCTCGGCCATGATCTCGGTCATACACCGTTCGGGCACGCGGGGGAGAGGGCACTTGACCGGATTCATCCCGGCGGTTTTGCTCATTACAGACAGAGCATACGTGTTGTCGAACTGCTTGAAAAAAACGGCGACGGCCTGAATCTGACCGCTGAGACACTGGACGGGATCCTCAATCATACGACGGCAGGGCAGCCTTCTACGCTGGAAGGACAGGTGGTCCGCATTTCTGACAAGATCGCGTATATACACCATGATATGGACGATGCGCAGCGGGCAGGGATCGTTACGGAGGATGACATACCGGTGACACTCCGGATGCTCCTGGGTTATACGACCCGTGAACGGCTCAATACCTTTGTCCATGATATCATAGAGAGCAGTGCCGGCCAGCCTTCGATCCGCATGTCAACAGATATCATGGAAGGGATGATGGAACTGCGGCGGATGATGTTCCGCAACGTATATGAAAATCCGGTTGCAAAAAAGGAAGAAGGCAAAGCCATGGACATGCTGGCCCAGCTGTATGATTATTACCTTGCCCATCCGGAGACGATGTCCGAAGAGTACCGGCTGTTGTTCCGCCGCAAGGGAGTTCCGGTGGAGATGGCTGTAACGGATTATATTTCAGGCATGACGGATCAGTATTCCATGGACAGATTCAGAGAAATCTTTATTCCGGTAGCCTGGGAGGTTTTCTGAATGCGCTATGATGACAATGTGATTGAAGAGGTACGCAGCCGGAACGATATCGTGGAGGTCATTTCACAATATGTGAAGCTGACCCGCAGAGGGGCCACATATTTTGGCCTCTGCCCTTTTCACAATGAAAAGACCGCATCATTTTCCGTGACGCCTTCCAAACAGATGTACTATTGTTTTGGCTGCGGGGCCGGCGGAAATGTTTTTACGTTTCTGATGCAATATGAAAACCAGACTTTCACAGAAGCCCTTAAAACACTTGCAGACAGGGCGGGAGTGCAGCTGCCCCAGATTGCCTGGTCACCTGCCGCGGGACAGAAAGCCGCTTACAGGCAGAAGCTGATGGAAATACAAAAAGAAGCCGCTCGTTTTTATTATTATCAGCTGCGTCAGCCGGCAGGAAAAGACGGGCTGGCTTATCTGTACGGGAGGGACTTGTCAGCAGATACGATAAAAAATTTCGGACTTGGCTGGTCAGAGCACTCCGGCACCGGTCTGTATCGGTATCTGCATACCAAAGGGTATACGGATGAACAGCTCAGGGACAGCGGACTTTTTTCCTGGGATGAGCGAAGGGGAATGACGGACCGGTTCCGGGACAGAGTGATCTTTCCCATCATGGACGGCAGTAGCCGGGTGATCGGCTTTGGCGGCCGGGTACTGGGCGACGGCAAACCGAAATATCTTAACTCACCGGAGACGGAGATTTTTGATAAAAGCCGCAACCTTTACGGCCTGCATATTGCCCGGCGCACCCGTGAAGACTGCTTCCTGCTGTGCGAGGGATATATGGATGTCATAGCCATGCACCAGGCTGGCTTTACAAATGCAGTGGCCTCTCTGGGAACGGCCCTGACCAGCGGGCATGCCAGTCTGATCCGGCGTTACACAAAAAAGGTCCTGCTGCTGTATGACAGCGACGGTGCGGGGATCAGGGCAGCCCGGAGGGCCATACCGATTCTCAGAGAGGCCGGGCTGGACGCCCGTGTAGTTTCCCTTACTCCTTGCAAGGATCCGGATGAGTTTATCCGGACGAATGGAGCTGCAGCGTTCAGGGAACGGCTTGAAAAAGCGGGAGACGGGTTTATGTTCCGGGTGCGCTGTGCGGCTGAAGAGTGTGACCTGAATGATCCGCAGGGACAGAACGCCTTTTTTGAACAGTGTGCAGGACTGCTGCTGGAAATGGAGGACGAGCTGGAAAGGAATCTGTACATAGAAGCGATCGTACGTGAGTACAGTCAGTTCAAAGTACGGGCGGAGGATCTGCGCAGGCGGGTAAATGTCCTTGCCATGAAAGGGAGGACGCCTCCCAGGGAGCCAAAGCCATTTGAAGAGGGGGATCAGAGACAGGCAAAAAAGAAAAATTCATCTGAAGATAAAGCACAGAAGCTCATGCTGACCTGGCTGGTCAATAACCCTTCTCTGTTTCGGGTGGCTGAGCCAAATCTGTCACCGGAAGATTTCACAGATCCTTTGTACCGGGAAGCAGCCACGTTGCTTTTTTCCCAGTACAGGCAGGGAGAGATCAATCCGGCAAGACTCCTCAACGCATTTATGGATGGGGAGGATCAAAAGCGGGTGGCGGCACTTTTCCATGCCACGATCCCGCTGGAGGATGAGCAGCAGGAAGGGCAGGCTTTTGCAGATGCCCTCATCAGGATCAGAGAAGCCTCTCTGCAGAAAAGGCAGGAGGATGTGGAAGCTACTGTGGATTCCATGCAGGCTCTGCTCCAGGAAAAAAATGCCCTGGAAGAGCTCAAAGGCAGACGACAGCAGCTGGCCGCGGAGTATGTCCGGCAGGCAGCGGAGGGAACCCGTGGGAACAGTTACATGTAAATAATATGAGTGTGAAAAAGACGGAGGATACACAGCTGATGGATGTTGCAATGGCAAAATTCAGTGAGAAACTGGTAGAGCTTCTTGAACTGGCTAAAAAGAAAAGAAATGTTCTTGAGTATCAGGAGATCAATGATTTCTTCAAAGGCATGCCGCTGGATGCGGATCTGCTGGACAAGACATTTGACTTTCTGGAGGCGAATGGGGTGGATGTCCTGCGCATTGACCAGAATGTGAATGAAGAGCTGATCCTGGACGATGACATTGACATCGAAAACCTCGATGACGAAGAAGAGGTGGAGCTGGACAAGATCGACCTGTCTGTGCCCGAGGGTGTGAGTATCGAGGATCCCGTACGGATGTATCTCAAGGAGATCGGCAAAGTTCCGCTGCTGACGGCTGAGGAAGAGATCGAGCTTGCCCAGCGGATGGAACAGGGCGATGAGGATGCCAAAAAACGTCTCGCTGAAGCCAATCTGCGTCTGGTCGTCAGTATTGCAAAGCGTTATGTCGGCCGTGGTATGCTTTTCCTGGATCTGATCCAGGAAGGAAACCTTGGCCTGATCAAAGCCGTTGAGAAGTTTGATTATACAAAGGGCTACAAATTCAGCACGTATGCCACATGGTGGATCCGGCAGGCCATTACCAGAGCGATCGCGGACCAGGCCAGAACGATCCGCATCCCGGTGCACATGGTCGAGACGATCAACAAGCTGATCAGGGTTTCACGCCAGCTCCTGCAGGAGCTCGGGAGGGAACCAACTCCGGAAGAGATCGCCGAAGAGATGGAAATGCCTGTGGAACGTGTCCGTGAAATCCTCAAGATTTCCCAGGAACCCGTTTCACTGGAGACGCCGATCGGTGAGGAGGAGGATTCCCATCTGGGAGATTTTATCCAGGA
>JAFWDX010000024.1 GCA_017515945.1 Blautia sp.
CACATATGTGTGAGTCAAGGAACCTGTCCCCCTGACTCATTTCTGACCCCATTATCTCTTTCGAGATGAAATCAAAGTCACCCCCATGGCCGTGCCCGCCAGAAGAAGCAGACCAAGATAAAATCCGGGTTTCATAGGATCTGATGTTCGTACCGGAGACACAGGAGCCAGTGCATTGGAGACAGCGGCTTGTGTCCGTGAACCTCCGGCTGCTGTCTGGCCTCCTCCGGAGCTGGTTCGTGCCTGCGTATTGCCATTGGAAGCAGTTCCTGTTCCGCCGCTGACCCTTACCGCTGCTTCGGAAGTCTGCCTCCGCTCACCTGTCTCGGCAGTGGTGACAATGACCTGATTGACCAGCTCCTGGCCGGACACATTCTCCGGGACGACGACCTGAGCCTGCAGTACAACCGTTTCTCCTGGAGATATTTTTTCTATCAGGGCCTGAGACCGGTCCGCATTGAGCAGCTGTCCCTCCTTGGGCAGAAATACCGCCTTGATGCCCGCACCGAGAAACTTTTCGGTGCTGACGACGGAATGCAGATCAACATTTCCGGTATTCTCGATCCTGATCTCATAAGTGACTGTATCCCCCGGCCGTGCCGATGATGTCAGTGCCGTCTTTGTCACTTCGAAACGGGCTTCGTCCGGATCTTCTTTGCCCCAATCTGGATCAGGAGTCTGCACGATGACATGTTCCTCCGGAAGCGGCCTGCCCATCAGATCGAACAACTCTCCGGTATCCAGCGTCCCTGCAGCCGTTACACAGACATCCAACAACACAACAGACAATATAACAGACAATACAAAAGTCATCACAACATTGAACAACATTTTAATCTGTCCTGGATACATTTCCTCTCCATCCTTTCTTGACAAGTATATAATTATTCCCACAAGTATATGTCGGCTGCTGGCTAAAAATCACCTGAGCATGCGCAAAAAACGCATGATCCGTCAAGATCCTCCAAATCATGACAAATATAAAAAAATAAGATGTAAAATAAAGGGAAATAAACACCGATGAGAGAATATGAAGCTTCAGAATCTTTATTATCGGAAAATAAAAGACAAAGAAACAATATCATATCCGGACAGAAAAAGCAAGTACCAATTTTATTTTTCATATGTTTCAAAACGGTTAATATTTCATTCATACCTATAACATATATTTGCTATAGAATAATACCCGGATAGAAATTATATCTCTATCTCCCCCCTCTAAGAAGCGGATCCAATGCAGCCGGATCCGCTTCTTTTTTTGTGAGTCGAGCGTCCGTGCCCCACCTGTGAGCCAAGGAACCTACGCTTGTGACTCATCCGTGAGGAGGAACCTGTCCCTGTGAGTCAAGGAACCTACGCCTGAGACTCACCCGTGAGTTAAGGAACCCGTCCCTGAGACTCACCCGTGAGTCAAGGAACCTGTCCCCTTGACTCATGAGTCAAGGGACCTGTCCCTGTGACTCATGAGTCAGGGAACCTGCCCCGTGACTCATGTCCGTCTCCGCAAGTCAGCCCGCCGCGATGGGGATCGAAGCCCGGCGTCCGTCATCCGTCATCTCAAAAAAACCCCCACCCTTGTTTGACCCTGCCGCTCACATGTGTTATAATCCTCCCGATTCATACCCGGGGATGGATGTCCATCCCCACAGCAAAAAGCACCGCAAGGTTCCCCAACCCCTTACGGCTTTCCCAGAGGAGGTACATGAATGGGAAAACTTATCACACCAACAGGATATCGCTCCGATCTGTCCCTGCATGATACGCAGGTCGCTATCAAGACAGTGAAGGACTTCTTCCAGAAGACCCTGTCTGAAAAGCTCAACCTGCTCCGCGTATCCGCACCCGTGTTTGTGGATCCGGCATCCGGCCTGAATGACAACCTCAACGGCGTCGAGCGCCCGGTCGGCTTTGACATAAAGGGCATGGATGTCACAGGAGAGATCGTTCATTCTCTGGCAAAATGGAAACGCTACGCGCTGAAAGAGTACGGGTTTGCCCACGGTGAGGGCCTCTATACGGATATGATCGCCATCCGCAGGGACGAAGACCTGGACAATATTCACTCTGTCTATGTGGACCAGTGGGACTGGGAAAAGATCATCGATAAAGAGGAGCGGACCGTAGAAACGCTTCAGGCCACGGTGCGGGCCATATACAGCGCACTCCGCAAGACGGAAAAATACATGGCCGTACAGTATGACTATATCGAAGAATTCCTGCCAAAAGAAATCTTCTTTATTACGGCCCAGGAACTGCTGGACATGTATCCCGGCTGCACGCCGAAAGAACGTGAGTACAGGATCGTTAAGGAAAAAGGCGCAGTCTTCCTCATGCAGGTTGGAAAAATCCTCTCTGACGGAGAAAGGCATGACGGCCGCGCGCCGGACTATGACGACTGGGAGCTCAACGGCGACATCCTGATCTATTATCCGGTACTGGATATTGCCCTGGAACTCTCCTCCATGGGAATCCGTGTAGATGAAAACTCCCTCAGGACCCAGCTCGAGGCGGCGGGGTGCCAGGAGAGAGCCTCTCTCCCGTTCCAGAAAGCGATCCTGGAAAAGAAACTCCCCTATACGATCGGCGGCGGGATCGGGCAGTCGAGGATCTGTATGTTTTTCCTCAGAAAAGCCCATATCGGCGAGGTCCATGTATCTCTCTGGCCGGATGAGATGCGCGCCGAGGCACAGGAGCATGGGATCCATCTGCTATGAAAACTGGCCCCGGAGGTGACAGCTGCATTGAATATTCTCTTTTTTCTCACACCAAAAAATGAAGTCGCTTTTCTGTATGAAGACGAGACGCTGCGCCAGGCGATCGAAAAGATGGAACACCGGAAGTTTTCATGTATCCCGATCCTCAGCAGGGACGGCAGGTATACCGGAACGATCTCTGAGGGTGATCTGCTCTGGACCTGGAAACACATGTCGCCGGCTGACATCAGAGAAGCGGAGAATGTCTCCATCATGATGCTTCCCCGCAGGGCAACGTATAGGCCTGTCCATGTGGATTGTATGATCGAAGACCTTCTGGATATGGCGATCAACCAGAATTTTGTACCGGTCATCGATGACGCCGGATTTTTCATCGGTATCATCACCCGAAAGATGATCATCAAATACTGCTACAGTGAAATGAAACGGCTCAGTCAGGAGC
>JAFWDX010000224.1 GCA_017515945.1 Blautia sp.
CGATGATGCCGCCCACCAGCGCGCCCAGAATAAGGCTGTAGGCAGGATGGACCTTGCGGATGATGAGGATGATTGCGATCGCGAGGCCTGCTACTGCCCCGATGGTAGTAAAGTCATACATGCTGTTGTTCTCCTCTTATTCTGTAACTATTCATTTACAAGCTCATTCCCGGTTATCTTATTAATGACTACTATGCATAAACGTTTTCCGCGCGGAACGATCCGCTGAAGTCATTTTTATACCTTAATCGTAACTGTTCAGCCACAAGCGCCTTCACAGTAACGAGGCCTGGCGCAGGGTTCTTTCGTCGCATTGAAAGTGCACCTGGACTTGACCATTTATCTTTTTTCTGACGCAGCTCACAGTAATTGTGAGGTGCTGACTGAACAGCTGCCCTTAATCACTTCTTTATATCCATGCCTGCTTTGATGAACCGGAACATACGGACCGCACCCAGGTAATATAACTCCTCCGCCCTGCCCAGCGCCTCTTCCAGGGACATGGGGGCGTCTACGGTCGTCATCAGCGAAGCAATGCCGTGCTCAAATATCTGTGCAGCGTCCCTGCCCAGAGAACCGCTCAGGCCAACAGCCACAACGCCCTTTTTCGCCGCGCGCTCTCCCACACCCTGCATCACCTTACCAAAGCAGCTTTGCCAGTCCGTGCGGCCTTCAGATCCACGCCCTCCAGACGGCTGTCAAAACCGATCAGATCAAGTACCGTGTCAATGCCGGATTTCATCTCGCCTCCGAGGAACACCATAAGTGCTGCGCCCAGACCGCCCGCCGCTCCGGCACCCCGGATGCTGTCAGGGTCAATGTCGAACTGTCTGCGGATCACATCGCGGTAGTTTACCATTCCTGCCTCGAGCCGGGCCTGCATCTCAGGTGTAGCGCCTTTCTGTGCGCCGAAGGTATAGGTTGCGCCATTCTCCCCGCAGAGGGGATTTGTCACATCACACATGACCGTGATCTTTGCAAGGGCAACGCGATGATCCAGTGTGGAAACATCGATGACAGAAACCTTCTCAAGATCCTCTCCCCTTCCCTCAAGTTCATGGCCGTCGGCATCCAGGAATCGAACGCCAAGTGCCCTCGCGCATCCCATGCCGCCGTCATTGGTCGCGCTTCCTCCGATGGCAATGGAAATGTCCGTAAAGCCCTGATCCAGTGCATGGCGGATCAGTTCTCCGGTACCGTAACTGGTCGTACAGAGCGGATTTCGTTTATCCATCGGTACCATCGGAAGTCCGGAAGCTACTGCCATTTCGATCACTGCCCGGCGGTCATCCAGCTTTCCGTAACGGGCTTTGACTTTCTCCATCAGAGGTCCGCAGACCTCCGTTTCAATCCATTCACCATGTTCCGCAGCAACGACCGCGTCTGTGGTGCCTTCGCCGCCGTCCGCCACCGGTACGCCGCTGTACTCGATCTCACCGAAAACATCCTTTGCTGCCTTCGCCAGCAGCTCTACTGTCTGCTCGCTTGTGAGTGTGCCCTTAAAAGAATCTGACGCAAAAAGCAGTTTCATGGATTTCCCTCCCTTTATCATTTTTTTCTTGTTCCTTATTTGTAAGGCTATTATAGTAATTTACGCATGGATATGATATATTATCGATAACAAATTCTCACAGTTTATCATCTGAAATTTGTTATATAAGACATATATGGGAGGTGCTGTCCTTGCCGACACAGATCCGTATCCATCTGGCTCAGCAGATTGTAGACACACTGAAGACAATCTGCAGCCACGACATCAATTTTATCGATATAAACGGCCGTATATCCGCCAGTACCGATCCTGCGCGTGTAGGCGGCTATCATGACGGCGGCCGGAAAGCGGCCCAGAGTGGACAGATCGTCATAATCGAATCTGATGATCCGCAGCGGGACGAACGCCGAGGCATCAACATGCCCATACGCTTTCATGGAAATACGGTAGCGGTGATCGGCATCACAGGTGTGCCCGATGAGGTGCAGAAATATGCCAATCTGGCTCAGCGTATCACACTTCTGCTGTTGCGGGAGCATGAGATCGACATGCGCAATTATGATAACCGGACGCAGACCGGTTTTCTGGTCCGCGCATTGATCAGCCGTGAATCTGTCACGCCTTCATTTACGGCAGAGGTGCTGGAGAAAAACGGACTGTCCGATAATAAGGACATATGGAGGACTGCAGTGATACGCCTGCAGGAGACTCACGAGCATCCTCTTTCCGCCATTGAAAGAGTCACGCAGGATATTACCAAACAGCTGGGCAGGTGTCTGTACGCCTATCGGTTCCCCAATGAATACATTCTGCTGATCCCGGAACGCGATGCTGGCCGTTGGGACCAGGCCCTGCGAAAGCTCGCCGCAGAATGGCCGAAAGACATTCGTATTGGCATCGGCTCTTCAAGAAGACTTTCGCGCCAGGACCTCTCCTTCCAGGCTGCAGAGCTGGCGATCCAAAGTCAGACGGCCGGAACGAACTTTGCATCCTATGAGGAAATGCGTCTGGAAATCCTGCTCGGCAGCGTATCAAAGGAAGCAGCGGACGCTTACCTGCATAAATGCCTGGACGGGCTGGATGAATCAGACAAAGAGCTGCTGAATCTCTATTTTGCCTGTGATC
>JAFWDX010000225.1 GCA_017515945.1 Blautia sp.
AGCATGCGCTTCACCGGGCAGACATTTATCGGCTTTCTTTCCGGCAAGATCCTGGATTCGGCGATCATCGGAGTGATCTGTTATATCGTCTGCTATGTGCTGAACATGCCCTACACGATCCTGGTCAGTGTGATCATCGGAGTGACCAATATCATTCCCTTTTTCGGCCCATTTCTGGGAGCAATCCCGTGTCTGTTCCTCATATTGCTGGTCAATCCGATCCAGAGCCTGCAGTTTCTCATATTCATCCTGATCCTGCAGCAGTTTGACGGCAATATCCTCGGGCCTAAGATCATCGGAGATTCTACAGGTCTGTCCAGCTTTCTGGTCATTGTTGCGATCATGTTCGGCGGGGGCTTTTTCGGCTTTGCCGGTATGCTGCTCGGAGTACCCGCATTCGCGGTCCTCAACAGCGCACTGGAGTATCTGACGAACCGCGCTCTGAGAAATAAAAAGCTGCCCTGCGATCAGGACAGCTTTACAGATATGGATTGTCTGGATCCGGATTCCGGAAAGCCCATGCCCATGGGGCCTGACAGTATCGTACGCAGGCCTTCCGGTAAGCCTGTACGCCGCAAATCGCCGATCAGTGTCGCATTTATGAAAGTATGGGATGCACTGACACTGATGCTGGTTTCACTGATACGCTATGGGATCAATCTGATCAGGCTGGGTTATGCCCGGATCAGGGAGTGGGTCACCAGACCCAGAGGTGCGGCGGCCAGAGAAGATCCTGACCGTGTACAGCCGACCCTGCGGGAGCGTATTGCCGCATTTCTGCAGTTTTTCTCTAAAAAATAACGATAAGCAGTTCATACATCTCTGAGCTTTACGGCGCCGGCGGCCAGCCGCCGGCGTTCGTTGCCCAGATCCGCATAATGTTTTTTGGTCGTATTGACGTCTTTATGCCCCAGAACATCCGCTACCAGGTAGATATCCCCGGTCTCCTGATACAGCGCCGTGCCGTAAGTGCTGCGGAGCTTATGAGGAGTGATCTTTTTGGCGGTGGTGACTTCGCTGGCATATTTTTTTACCAGATTTTCTACAGCGCCTACGCCCATGCGCTTCCTCTGCGTGGAGAAGAAGAGTGCATGCTCATGACCGGCAACGGGCGTGATCCCCTGACGCACAGCCAGGTAGTCTTTCAGCGCTTTTTCCACCTCTGACCCGAAATATACAACCATCTGGTTTCCGCCCTTACGCGTCACGGTGATCCCATTGTTCTTGAAATCCACATCCTCAATATCCAGTCCGACACATTCGGATACGCGGATTCCTGTCCCGAGCAGGAGTGTGACCAGGGCCAGATCCCGTTCTCTGGTCTTTTCATAATAGGCTCTGCGCTGGCCGCTCAGACTGTCCCCGCCATGTTCAATATGATCCAGCAGCATAACGACTTCATCCGTATCCAGGCGGATGATGCTTTTCTGGTGTATTTTAGGCATATCGATCAGGACAGTCGGATTTGTCCGGATCTGTTCCCTGCGGAAATAATAGGCATAAAAACTGCGCAATGCGGATATTTTTCTTTTAAGGCCTCGTTCGCCATTGGTCTCGAGGCGGTCCCCGTTGTTGTATACCTTGAGGTATTCTTCATATTCCTCCAGGTCCATGGCTTTTACCTGATCCAGGATGTCAACGGTCAGATCCTTCATGGTTTTGTCCTTCAGAGACGGGTTCTGACTAAGCAGAAATTCGAAGAATATCCGGATATCGTAAGCATAAGAGATCCTGGTACGGGTCGTCGTCGTCGCATCGATCGAACGGAAATAATCCTTGCAGAAATCCGGCATGGTGGCCAGGACCTCACGCAGACGGATCGTATCGTCGATGGCTGTCTGTTCATGATATGTGATTCTGTTTTTCATATCTATAAAATTCCTTAATTTCCATTTGTTTGATCGCGCGGGTTTATACCGATTATAGCTGAAAAGGTTGGAAAAGCTGTAAATGCAAGGTATTGGCTGAAGTGTATCCTGAAAGCACTCTCTATCTATATGAAAAACTCGGGTTTGTCGCATAGATATGTTGCTATTTTAATGGCGAGTCAGGGGGACAGGTTCCTTGACTCGCACAAATGTGTGAGTCAAGGAACCTGTCCCCCTGACTCACCCCTGCTAAGAATGTTTGGGGGCCTGACCCCCGTCAACTTACCGGATGGCCAGCCCCCCTATAATTAAAGAGCTACCGTTATATTGTCATGCAGAACTTCGGGAATATCATCCTTGTCCAGTGAAATACTGACAATAATGGCTACATTATATGTCTTGCTGATCCTGTCAAGCTGTACCAGGGTGGATGTTACGTCAGCATCCTCAAGCTTGGCGACTTTAAGAAAGCTGTCCAGATAAATCGACTCCAGGTCATGGTCCTGGGAAATAATTCCGCAGATAAAGCCGACAAACTCATCTGCGTTTTTAAGCGGATAGGCGGATGCGTCGATCAGACGGATCTTATTGTTGAGCTCGTACATGTGCTTGGTGCTCTTGTCAATATAGACGATGCTGCCGCTTGCTTCTTTGATTTCGTTATTGACCTTATCCAGCAGTATTTTGGTTTTTCCCTTTCCTTTATTGCCTGTGATCAGTTCAACCATATTTTTTTTCCTCCTTAAGGGGTAGGTTATAGTGTTTCCCGCGTTTGACTTTAGGCAGGGTTATCAGACTATTTCTTTTCCTGATACGTAACTGTTCAGTCACAAGTTCCTTCACAGTTACCCTGTTACTATGATTATAGTTGATTTTGAACAAAAAAACAATGTCTTTTTGTGCGATTATCAACAAAATAATATAATTTATACCCCATTGATCTGCATCAGCATGGTATTCATCTGCTCATAGAGCAGTTCCTTGTCCCAGGCTCCCATGACGATGGAGACAAAGGGCTGGCCATAGGCGTTCTGGGTAAGCAGGGCGAGGCAGTTGCCGGCTTCATCGGTGGTACCGGTCTTGCCGCCAAGGACGGAGACATTTTTGGGCAGGGTCGCCTCTCCAGTCAGGTAATGATCGGTCGCTTCCAGCCTGGTCTTCATCTCCACTCCGTCCACTCTCGTGTATTCCACCGTGTAGGAACCCATCTGGGAGATCTCTGTGAACTGAGGATATTTGGCTGCTTCCTTCAGCAGCAGGTAAATATCATATGGCGTCGTGTAATGATCCGGATCCTGCAGGCCGTGAGGGTTGGTAAAATGAGTCCCTGTACAGCCGAGATCCCGGGCATACTGATTCATCATATCGACAAATCCCTGCACAGATCCTCCCACGTGATCCGCGATGGCCATGGCCGCGTCATTGCCGGAGTATACGAGCAGACAATGAAGGAGCTGGTTCATGCTCAGCTGGTC
The DNA here is from genome assembly GCA_017515945.1 of Blautia sp. Classification (GTDB taxonomy): domain Bacteria; phylum Bacillota; class Clostridia; order Lachnospirales; family Lachnospiraceae; genus Blautia_A. Next base: position 3,344 of record JAFWDX010000225.1, read on the forward strand.
TCCTGCCCAGAAGCCGCAGACCTGAGATCCTTCCTCGAGGTTTACATCCTCTTCGCGGATCGTGACGATATCGTCCAGGTTCCCGTATTCCAGAGCCAGGATGGCTGTCACCAGCTTTGTGATACTGGCCGGATAAACCCTTCTGTACACATCCTTTGCATACATGACTGATATGTGATCCAGGTCAAAAAGCAGTCCCTGCTGTTCCTGGGGAAGGCTTATCCCATCCCTGGGCACATTTTCATCGACCACACACAGGTTGGCGGCAAAAGGCTGCGCACGGGGATTGTCTTTTTCCATTACGGTGGCGCTGATCTCCTTTTGCGTGGAATACGAACCGGGAAAACGCCCGCGTCCGGCTCCCCTCCTCATATAGATCAGGAAACCGGCTATCAGGGACAGCAAAAGCATCAGGAGAACCAGGACGATCGTGAGCCTCGTGCGGCTTTGCCGTCTCTTTCTCCTGCGCATGGCTGCAGCGTTGTATTTATTCCCGGGTAAAGCCCTTTGTTCCTCCTTCATAGATACTCTTCTTTCCTCTCATATTCTGTCAATTCAAGTTCCTTTGTGTAGGAACTGCTCTGCAGGCCCACATTCAGCACAAATCCCATGCCTGTAAACAGGGATACGATCGATGTGAGGCCGTAACTGACGAAAGGCAGCGGCGTCCCTGTGTTCGGGGCGATCCCCGTTGCCACACTGATATTCAGGAAACCCTGAATGGATACGATGCTGGCTATTCCGCAGCACAGGATCTTTCCGGAGAGGTCCTTTGCCCTCATGCCCATCCGGACGCATTCCAGTGAAATGGCCAGGAGCAGGAGCACAATGAAAGCGCAGCCCACAAAACCGTACTCCTCTCCCGCTACGGCGAAGATAAAGTCGGTCTGATTCTCAGGAACGAAATTGCCCTCGTTCACCGAGGAAACCTCGTGCTCTTCATTGTGCCTGCGACCGAGAAGTTCTCCGGCCGCAATAGCCGTCTGGGAGTTGCGCTGCTGCTCAATATTATCGGAATATTCCTCATTCTCCGGATAGAGGAAGGACATGATCCTGTCTCTCTGATAATCCTTAATCAGCTTCTGATCCGGCTGGACGACGATGCTCAGGAAGATCACGATCGTGGGAATGATGATCAGCACGGCGCCGATGATGATCCTGTAGCTGAGCCCTGCGATATAATACAGGATGGCAAACACCATCAGGATCGTCAGGGTGTTTTTCATATCCGGCTGGATATAGATCAGGATCAGCGGGAACCCCAGCAGGATCACAGAGCGCGCGATCACCTGAAAGGTATTGATCTCGTCCTCATGATCCATGAGATATTTGGCGAAAAAAACGACGATCAAAACCTTGGACAGTTCCGTGGGCTGAAAGGTCACGAAACCCAGATCGATCCATCTGGCTGCACCGTTCACGCTGTTGCCGAATGCGTAAACGGCCAGGAGCATGAGGATGTTGAATCCATAGATAAACCACTGGAAATTCAGGATCCAGGAATAGTCGATGAAGGACAGCAGGAGCATGACCGCCACACCCAGGGCAACACCGCCGAGCTGCCTGTTCCTCAGATCGGACATGGCAATGCCGACCAGCTGTATGCCGAAACCGGACAACAGCAACAGGAACAGGATCAGCCTGAAATTGTAAAAACGCAGCTTGTATTGATGTAGCATTTTAACAGAGCTCCTCAGTCATTGGAAGTATTACTGACATCCGAAGCGGCATATCCGGTGATGATCCGGTCCGGATCCGCCAGGTTGAAAACATACATGAGCACATCAGCCGCCACCAGGCAGGCATTGCCCGAGCCGTAGCCGTTGGGCACGCGGATGGCGAAGGCATACTGTGGATCATAGGTCGGCGCATAACCAAGCACGACGCCATGATCCGGATGATACAGGTCGACCTGCGCGGTTCCCGTCTTTGCACAGAAGTCCATGTTGACATTGTTGAACTGGCTGTGGGTCTTGACCACCCGGGTCATACCATCCTCGAGGACCTGCCATACCGAGTCAGAGACATCGTCCATCCGGTTGATGACCATCGGCTCAAACTCCTCGATGACCTTGCCCTCCGGACTGATGACCTTGTCAAGCAGCGTCAGCTGGTATACGGTTCCCCGGTTGCCGATAACAGAGGCATAGCGGGCCAGCTGTGTCGTAGTGTACAGATGCGTACCCTGTCCCATATAGGAAGGTACGGCAAGCGAATCGGAAACATGGGGGGAAGCCTCATTGATCTGGATGCCGGTTTTTTTGTCCAGACCCAGCTGGGCGGCCCATTTCTGGATCGCACGCAGGCTCTGATTCTCCGAGAACTGGTCGTCTCCTACCCTTCCGAGCAGAAAACCCACCATGTTGAAGAAATAGTTACAGGACTCCTGAAGGGCCGTGCGCACATCGATGGAGCCATGGCCGTAGGTATTCCAGCAGGCGATCGGAGGCTGGACCAGGTCAAAGGAACCGGTACACTCAAACAGCGTATTTTCGTTGATCACACCCTCCTGCATACCGGTGATCGTGGAAAGCAGCTTCATGGTCGATCCGGGTGCCGTGGTCTGCTGCGTCGCTTTGTTGAAAAACGGGCTGGACAGGTCCAGCGCCAGGCTGGCATAGTAATCCGTATCCATATTGTTGGCCAGACGGTTGCTGTCATATCCTGGATATGAAACACAGGCGACCGTATCGCCGTTATGCAGATCAACGACCACGCAGGATGCTGAACAGGGCATCAATGCCAGCTGAGAAGGCTCGATCTCCAGATTGGCGATCTTTTTGACCATAAAATCATAAGCGCCGACAGCTCCTGAGGCCAGGCTTTCGTAGTCCTCATCCTCTTTATCAAGTACGCCCTGCTCATACAGAACCAGGCACAGCTCCTCTCCTGTGATGGTGTCTTCGAGCAGCATATACTTATAAAGCAGCTTTGAAAAACCGTAGTCCGTGCCGAGCTCTTCGATCGTATAATCCGTGAGCAATGCATAAACCTGCTGTGAATCCAGATAATCACCTACCGGAGATACGCCTGAGATGTCCAGCCAGTTCTGGCTGGCGGCATAGGTCAGGTATTCCTTTAAAGAGATGGTCTGGTCATTGTTCCAGGCTTTGTATGTGGCGTCCATGGTATCCACCGCGTCACTGGAAATGACCTCCAGTGTATTGGTCAGCAGACTGTCGCATATATAAGACAGGTACGCCTGCATCTCCTCCGATTCATCCTTCTGCGCCGGAGGATTATCCGCCGTCAGTCTGTCACGGACCTGGGCAAAAACCTGTTCCTGTTTCTGCTGGAATTTTTCATACAGCGCCTGTTCCACGGGTGAGGCATCCTCACTGTAGAAATGCCGGATATCGATGACGCTGTTCTCCACCAGCATATTATAGACATCATAGATCGGGATCTCGATCTGAGCGGAGTCAATGATGGCATCATAGTCAAACTCCTTCTCCGCCGAGATCCTGTTGAGCATGATGCCGGCCACGCGCTGTTTGAGGATCTCATAGATCCCGCTCTGGAGCCGGGTATCAATGGTGAGCTGTACGTCATTGCCGGCAATGGGATCCACCTGAGTCTCCGGATCGATCCGCAGGACCTTGCCCAGGTTATCAACGGTCACGGTCTCACGTCCGTCAGTACCCTGCAGGGTCAGCTCCATATACTGTTCGATCCCGGATTTGCCGATAACGGCGTCATTGGAGTAATCCGGATTCTTTTTGCGCAGTTCTGTCAGCTCCTCGGCGGATGCTTTTCCCGTATAGCCAAGGATCGGGCCCATGCTGATCTCATCCACATATTTACGGGAGGAATCCTCCACGATATCGATCCCGGTAAGGGTAGCGGAATTTTCCATGAGAGCGGCAACGGACTTTTCACTCAGACCGGTGGCAATGGTCACTGGCATGTATTTCTTGAAGCTGTTGGTGCTCAGGAGATATCGGATGATACAGATCTTGAGGATATCTTCCTTTGACAGTTCTCTGGGCAGGTGGGCATTTTCCAGCTCCTGATCCGTGTAGGCCAGCTCATCCTCCATGATGATACGGAACCGGTCGATGCTGCACAGATAATCGATCATCTCAGGTGCCGTAGCCCGTCTCTGCTCCGGCAGCAGGTCGTCGATCAGGGCCTGGCCGTAGATATCCGCCTTGAAACGGCTGAGCGTGAAGCCGGGGCTGATATCAAACTCATATTCTCCGTCCTTGCCCACCCTGATATGGAAATTATGGGAAAGCTCATCTCCGTTTTTTTCAAGGATCTTGATGATCCGGTACGCAATGCCGTTCAGTGCCAGATTTTTCTGACGGGTGGATTCATAAGATCCGTTGTCCTCCAGAGTCAGGGACCAGGAGAGCACATTTGAGGCGATCAGATCGCCGTTCCGGTCATATATTTTGCCGCGGGCGCTCTTGATGACCCTGGTCTTTGTGGTCCGGCTCTGAAAGCTGTTGATATAATCCTGTCCCTGTACGATCTGCAGCTGATAGAGCTTCCTGAGCAGAATAAAGGACATGAACAAAAAGACCAGGACCAGGATCTGTGTCCTGGCAGGCTGCAGCTTTTTCAGCGCGTTTTTTATTTTACTACCCAAATCGAATCACTTTCCTTCCATGGGGTTCCCATAAAGCGGTAATTGATGGCCCGCAGCGGGCGGTAAACCAGGAACGTCAGCCCGACTGTGTAAAACATTTCCGGGAGGATGATGCGCATCAGATAAACGGACAGGCTGAGCCTTCCCCTGAGGAGGAACTGCAGTCCGTAAACAGCCAGGTTGTAAGCCAGATCCGCCACCGCGGACAACGCCATGGGGACCTTGAGATCGTCGTCATAGAAGGCCCGGTGGGCATAGCCGCAAAGGTATCCGGTATACATATAGACAAACGCATAAAAACCAAACACAGATCCATAAAACAGATCTACCAGGATCCCGGAAAAAAACCCTGCCCAGAGGCCGCCCTTCCTGCCTCTCATAAGGCCCATGCTCACGCACAGGGTGATCAGCAGATTTGGCTTGATGGAGCCGACGGAGATCCTGCTGATGAGTGTACATTGCAGTAAAAAGCAGATCAGTACAGTTAACAGCATGGCTATCTTACTTTTCATCGATGCTCCTCATTCCATGGAATCCTGCTTGTTCACAGTGATCACCAGCACATCCTTCAGATGCGAAAAATCGATCGGTGTGACGATCGTCCCGGTCTTGGTCAGGTTGTTTGAGTCCTGCTTAACCTGATTAATATATCCGATAAACAGTCCCTGCACGTAATTCTCACTTATATTTGAAGTGACGACCCTCTCTCCTGCCGTCACCACGCCCTCCAGGTCATACAGCTGCTCAAAGCGCAGTTTACCCTCATCGATCAGCTCCAGATCGCCATGGACGACGAAATTGTCCTGGGATGTCACGGTCATGGCGCTCACAGAGCTGCTGTCGTCTATGATCGAACGTACGCTCGCCCAGTTTGTACCAACATCCGTAACGATACCGACCAGCCCGCGGCCCGCGATGACATTGTTGTTGACGCGGATCCCGTCGGCAGAGCCTTTATTGATCATAAATGTGTCATACCAGTTGCCCGGATCCTTGGAAATGATCTGGGCCGCCACCTTTGGATAATTGTCATACTCCTCATTCAGGTCAAAAAGAGTCCGCAGGCGTGTGAGCTCCTCCTGATCCTGGATCAGTTTGTTGTTCTGCGTCGTCAGGCTGTCGAGCTCTGCGCGCAGTTCTTCGATCTCGAGCAGCAGGGCTTCCTTTTCCTGCATTCTTTCCTGTATGGCGGTAAGGACGTCGCTCATTCTCCCGATGGCTTTTTCAAAGGGGACGATCACCCTGCCGGCGATCTCCTGCAGCGGCTGCGTGCTGACTCCGGCTGCCAGGACACTGACCATGGCGCTGATACAGATCACGCTCATCAGGCCCAGCAGATGGCGGCTTTTAATGTTAATACGAAATTGAGGTCTGTTTTTTTTCATAATTTTCTCTGGCTAATGGGCTGGGCATATTTCTTCAGTTCCTTGTTATGGATAAGCTGTTCAAGCCCTGCCGCGGTGGAATTCTCATACAGAGAGGAAAGGTTGAAGGTAAAGCCGGTGTAACTGGCCAGATAGGTATCCAGATACGGGATCCTGGATGACCCTCCGGTGAGATAAATCCCCTCTCTGGCTACCTGATAGGAAATCTGGGGCGGGATACGCTCCAGAAAGGTCTTCATGCGGGAGGCCAGTTCATTGACGCAGTCCATGATCCCGGCATTGACGACGTAGGAAGAGATCACTTCCTCTCTGGGGAGGCCGGATACGGCGTCCATGCCCACCACTCTGCGGGCATCCTTGCTCTGATCGGAAAGACGGCCCATGGCGATCTTGAGGCGGTTGGCCGTGCGGATGCCGATGGCAAGGTCATACCGTCGGCGGATCTCCTGCGCAATGCTTTCGTTGATCTGGGTACCGCCTATGGGCACCATCCGGCTCATGATCATGCGGCCGGACCCGAAAACGGAAAAGCGTGTGGTCTGATCCCCGATATTGACCAGCATGGATCCGGCAGTCGTCTCAAATGGCAGGCCCAGGGAGAGCGCATCCGCGATGGGCGCTTCCACCATGTACACTCTGGTATGCCTGATCCAGTGGCCGTTGGCCACCTGATAGTAGGCTCTTTTTTCCAGGGCACTCATATCCGGAGGAACCGCAAAAAAAACCGTGCAGTTCCTGCGCGGGAAGCGGTCCTGGCCGCGCATCATCTTGTACAGCAGGATCTCCTGGAGCTCCAGGTCAGCGATGGTGCCAAAGGCCATGGGTGATGTGACGGAGATATCCGCCGGCGTCTTTTCCGACATTTCATAGGCTTCGTTGCCTATGGCTATGATCGTGCGGCCTCTGTAGGCCATGATGTTCCTTGATATATAAATTTTGTCCCGAAATGCAGAATAGACCTTGACAGAACTGCTGCCCAGGTCGATTCCATATTTTTTTTCAAATATCATTCCCGATTCCTTCGGTCTGAATCTGATCCATAAGGCCCTCCTCCTTAAAGCTGCAGTATCTGTGGTCTCCTATGATCACATGATCCAGGAGGCTTATGCCCATCATCTGTCCGCAGCCGCACACATTGCGGGTCAGTGCGATGTCCGCATGGCTGGGGCTGGGATCTCCGCTGGGATGATTGTGCACCAGGATAATGCTGACGGCATGGTACCGCATGGCCTCTATGAATATTTCTCTGGGTGTGACCAGGGTCATGTTGACCGTACCTCTGGTCAGTCTCGGATCGCCGAGCAGGCCGCCCTTTGTATCGAGCATCATGACGAGCATGATCTCCTGTTCCTCATGTCTGAGCTGCTCCATATAGTAATCGGCGATGGTCGAGGGCATAGTAAAGCAAAGCCTGCTCCGGCTCCCGGACCGCGCGATGCGCATGGACAGCTCGGCGATACATTTGAGCTGGATCGCCTTGACTGTCCCGATACCGTCAAGTGAGCGCAGTTCCTCCATAGAGAGATGGACCAGCCCCTGCAGGCCAGGCCAGGCGGTGCGCTCTGCAAGGCCGAGCAGCGACGAGGCCAGATCGAGCGCGTCGATCCCTGGGATGCCGCTGCGCAGGAGCACGGCCAGGAGCTCTCTGTCTGTCAGGGCTGCGGGGCCGTATTTCTGGCACTTTTCGTAGGGACGGTCATCCGGAGGGAGGGCTCCGAGGCCCGTGGCTGGGGTCTGTGCGGATACGGATGGGCTTTTCTTTTTACTGATCCCGGTTGATTCTTTCATATATGCCTGTAACCGGTCCGGGCAGGCGATGAAAGGGATACA